>JAFNSO010000031.1 GCA_017384945.1 Ruminococcus sp.
CCGCCTAACGGCGACTTCGAGCGCGCGAACATCAGTTACGCTGCGCGTAATACGGAATTCAGCACGGCGAACACGGTAGAGGACTGGACATTCTCGTCAAGCGGTCAGTTTGCTGACGATTTTTACAATTGCTTCTTTTATCATTTTTATTTTCCTTTCTATAACAATTTTATTTTACAGGAAATAGATTGATCCCGCCGTTGAAGAAGTTATCCGTTTTTGGGCAACGCTTTGATAAGCGGGAGAGAGCGCCCACCGGCGCACCTTTTTATAAAATTTCGTAATATCTTTTTCCCGTCGGGAGTCATGATCGACTCGGGGTGGAACTGCAAGCCGAAAATGGGATATTCTTTATGCTGAACCGCCATTATCTCGCCGTCATCAGTCCTTGCCGTGACGTTCAGACAATCAGGGACAGTAACTTCGTCCGCCGCGAGCGAGTGGTATCTCGCGACTAATGCGGTGTCGGGGCAACGCTTGAATATCGGACAGGTTTTATCAAAGCTTACCTTGCTTTGCTTGCCGTGCATAAGCTCCTTGGCGTAGGTGATCCTCGCTCCGAACGCCGCGCATATCGCCTGATGACCGAGGCAAACGCCGAGTATCGGGATTTCCGCTGCGAGCTTTTTAACGGCTTCGATGATGATTCCCGCGTCCTCGGGTCTGCCGGGACCCGGGGAGAGGATGATCCTGTCGGGCTTTAGCGAGCTTATCTCATCCGTTGTGAGCTCATCGTTGCGTATCACCCTTATATCCGGCTCGATCTCCCCTACATACTGGTATAAGTTGTAGGAAAAGCTGTCGTAGTTGTCGATAAGTAAAATCATAACTCTTCCTCCTGCGCTAACTCCAGCGCTCTCAGCGAGGCTTTGGCTTTGTTCAGGCACTCCTCAAATTCCTTTTCGGGGTCGGAATCGGCGACGATCCCCGCTCCGCTCCTGACAAACACCTTTCCGTTTTTCTTGTAAGCAATGCGGATAGCGATACAGGTGTCCATATTTCCGGTAAAATCTATGTACCCGATCGCTCCGCCGTAAATGCCGCGCTTGTTGTTCTCGAGCTCTCCGATAAGCCTGCACGCCCTGATTTTCGGCGCTCCGGAGAGGGTTCCCGCGGGAAGTACGGCTTCTATCGCGTCGAGCGCGTCCTTATCGTCACGAATCTCTCCGCGAACGGTCGAGCCAATGTGCATCACGTGAGAGAAACGCTCGATACAGTGGAGCTTTTCCACCTCGACCGTACCGAATTTGCTGATTTTTCCGAGGTCGTTTCGTCCGAGGTCGACCAGCATATTGTGCTCCGCAAGCTCCTTTTCATCTGCGAGCAGCTCATGCTCGAGCGCTTTGTCCTCGGCCTCCGTCTTGCCCCTCGGTCTTGTGCCGGCTAAGGGGAAGGTGTGCAGGATACCGTTTTCAAGCTTGACGAGCGTTTCGGGCGAGGCTCCCGCGACCTCTACATCCGTACCCGAGAAGTAGAACATATAAGGTGAAGGGTTTATCGTCCTGAGTACGCGGTAGGTGTTGAGCAGGCTTCCCTCAAACGGTGCGCTCAGGCGGTTTGACAGGACGATCTGGAAGATGTCGCCTTCATAAATATGCCGTTTCGCGCTCTCGACCATTTTGCAAAATTGTGACCTGTCGAACAGCGGAGTCACCTCTCCAAGCAGCCTTCCGCCCGGTTCCCCGCGCTTTTTGCCGTTTCTCAACAGCTCATTCATCTGCCTGAGCTCAGATACCGCGTTGTTATAGCCCACTTCGACGTCATCAAGCCTCATATTTGTTATCAGTATTATCTTCTGCTTCACATTATCAAAGGCTATCACCTTATCGAACAGCATCAAGTCTACATCCTTGAACGCTTCGCTGTCCTCGACATTGCATTTTACGGTCGGTTCGCTGTAATCGAGGTAGTCGTAGGAAAAATACCCCACCAAGCCTCCCGTGAACGACGGAAGGTCTGAAAGCCGAGGGCTCTTGTACCGAGAGAGAATCTGACGGAGATATGCCGACGGGTCATCGGTTTCGACTGTCAGATCACCGAGCTTCATTTTGCCGTCAACGCAGGTTATGCTCAGCTTTGGGTTATAGCCGAGGAAGGTGTATCTTCCCCATCGGTCGTTTGCCTGAGCCGACTCGAGCATATAGCAGTGAGTGGATATATTTTTCAAAATTTTCATAGTCTCTATCGGCGTTGTAAAATCCGACAGAATCTCACAGCTGATCGGTACAATATCATATTTGTTTTCAGCCGCGATCGCCTTTACTTTTTCAAGCGTCGGTTTGACCATCATAACAGTATTACCCCCTAAAACAAAAAAGTCCCTAACAGAGTACAATGACTCTGTTAAGGACGAATAAATACACTATCCGCGGTGCCACCTTAATCTCACGGCATGACCCGTGCTCTCAGCAGGATACCAACATATCCCCGGCAAATAACGTCTGCCTGCAACGTCGCAGAATACTAAGGAGAAGTCTCCCTTTGACTGCGCCCTCAGCGGTCCATTTGACAACTTGTTTCTCGCCTGACTCTCAGCACCACAGACTCTCTGTAGAGGCATCATTGCCGTTATCTCCGCTTCAACGGTTTAGCCTATTAAATTATCTGCATTATATCACGCCGAAGATGTTTTGTCAATATTTATTTTTCTTCGCGATTATCCCTGATTTTCCGCAAAGACGTGAGCTCGCGGCGAATTATCTTTTACTCTATTCCGAGGACTTTGTAGTCCTGGGCTTCTATTGCGGCGGTGAGGGCTTCGTCGGAGACGGGGGCTGTGAGCCTTACCTCTACCCTGCCCGTCTTGTGGTCGGGGGTCGCGGTCACTCCGTCGAGCGATTCGAGGGCTTTTTTGACCCTTGCTTCGCAGTGGGGGCACATCATTCCTTCTACCTTGATTGTTTTTGTCATTTGTTTTTCCTCCTTGGTTTTGTATTTTGAGATTATATTTTCAAGCGCATTATCATCGACCGAGCTTAGTTTTCGGTCGTTTTTGTCTGAGTGGGGCTTTACGAGGTTGAGCCTGAGCGCGTTCAGGCAGACGAACACGCTCGAGAGCGCCATCGCCGCCGCGCCGTACATCGGCTTCATCTCGACTCCGTTCAAGCCCATCGCGAGCGGAATACACACGGCGTTGTAAAAGAACGCCCAGAACAGGTTTTGGTGAATGTTGCGTATCGTCGCGCGGCTGAGTCGGATCGCGGCTGTGACGTCGCTGAGACGGCTTTTCATAACGACGATGTCCGCCGCGTCAATGGCTATATCGGCGCCCGCTCCGATCGCGATTCCGCTGTCTGCCGCGGTCAGGGCGGGAGCGTCGTTTATTCCGTCGCCCGCCATAGCCACGCTTCCGAGAGCTTTCAGGTCGCTCACGGCGTTTGCCTTTCCGTCGGGCAGAACGCCCGCCACGACGTAGTCCGCGCCCGCCCTTGAGCTGACAGCGCGGGCGGTTCGCTCGTTGTCGCCCGTGAGCATAACGGTTTTTATGCCCATATTTTTGAGCTCCGAAATCGCCTGAGCGGAGTCCTCCTTCACCGAATCGGCGACCGCTATAAGTCCGAGAAGTCCGCCGTCGTGGGCGAACAGGAGCGGAGTTTTTCCCTGCTCGCTGAGCTCGTTTGCCCGGGCGGTGATTTCCTCATCAGCCAAGCCCTTTGACCTGAAAAAATTCAGACTGCCGCCGAGGATCTCGCTGCCCGAAAGCTCGCCGCGCAGACCGTGACCCGCAAGCTCCTCAAAGTCCGTGACCTCTCTGAGACTTTGACCCTTTGCTTTTGAGACGACCGCTCCCGCGAGCGGATGACTGCTGTTTTGCTCGAGCGAAGCGGCGAGGGTCAGAAGCCGGGCTTCGCCGATTTTGACGGAGATAATATCCGTGACTACAGGCTGACCCTCGGTGACGGTTCCCGTTTTGTCGAGGGCGATAATATTTGTCCTGCCCGCGGCTTCAAGGGAGGCGGCTGTTTTGTACAGGATACCGTTCTTCGCGCCTACGCCGCTGCCGACCATTATCGCGACGGGAGTGGCAAGTCCGAGGGCGCAGGGACAGCTTATGACAAGCACCGAAATCCCGCGAGCCGCCGCGAAAGCGACCTCACGACCGAACAAAAGCCAGCCGAGAAACGTCAATACCGCAAGCCCTATCACGCTCGGGACAAAGACCGACGAGACCTTGTCCGCGATCCTTCCGAGCGGAGCCTTCGTCGCCGCCGCGTCCGAGACTGCGCGGATGACCTGAGCGAGCGTTGTGTCCTCGCCGACACGCGAGGCTCTGCACTCGATTCTTCCCTGAATATTAATCGTCGCCGCCGAGACGTTGTCCCCCGCCTGCTTATCGACGGGCAGGCTTTCGCCCGTAAGCGCCGACTCGTCAGCCGAGCTTATGCCCTTTAAAACTACGCCGTCGACGGGAATCTGCTCTCCCGCCTTCACGACGAAAACGTCGCCCTCTCTGACCTCGGAGGGCGAGACCTCGGTTTCTTTTCCGTCAATGAGCAGAGTCGCGGTTTTCGGGGCTAGGTTCATCAGCCCTTTCAGAGCGTCGGTTGTGCGACCCTTCGACTTTGCCTCGAGTAATTTTCCTATCGTTATGA
The DNA here is from genome assembly GCA_017384945.1 of Ruminococcus sp. GTDB lineage: Bacteria > Bacillota > Clostridia > Oscillospirales > Acutalibacteraceae > Ruminococcoides. The sequence continues at coordinate 4,593 of JAFNSO010000031.1, forward strand.
GGGTGGGAATCATCGCCGCCGACTCAAAGTAGAGGTTCATCCCGAGCTTCATCACGACGTCACTCTCCCCGTCACCCTGAGCGAGTATCATCAAAAACAGCTCCGAGAGCGAATACACAAAGGACGCGGACGAGCCGAGAGCGACGAGAGTGTCCATATTCGGCGAGCCGCGAAACAGCGAGGAAAATCCCGAGGTAAAGAATTTTCCGTTGATTATCATTACAGAGACGGCAAGCATTAGCTCGAACAGCCCGAGGAATACGAGGTTATCGAACGCCGCAGGCGCAGGAAAGCCGAACATCGGGTGCCCCATCGAGAAGTACATCAGCACAAGGAGAATCGGAGCTGAAAGGAGAAGTCTTTTTTTGAGCTTCGGGGTTTCGCGGTCTTTTAGAGAATCCGAGTCAGCCCACGACGGAGAGGACTTCTCGGACTGAGCGTTTTTTCGGCTTGCGCCGTAGCCCGCGGACTCGACCGCGCCGATGATTTTTTCGGGCGGAGCGCTCCCCTCCACGCCCATTGAGTTCGTGAGCAGGCTCACCGAGCAGGAGGTCACGCCCTCGACCTTGCCGACAGCCTTTTCAACACGCGAGGCGCAGGCGGCGCAGCTCATACCCGTAACGTTATATTGTTCCATCGGGGCGCCTCATTTCATCAGCTTTTTGAGAATTTCCATCAGCTCGTCGACGGTGTCCTCACGACCCGCGAGGATGTCCTCGGTCACGCAGGAGCGCAGGTGGCTCGAAAGCAGAGCCGTACAAAAGCTGTTGAGCGCCGAGCTGACCGCCGAGCTCTGGACTAGGATGTCGGGACAGTAAGCGTCCTCGTCAAGCATACGCTGCAGCCCGCGAACCTGACCCTCAATGCGTCTGAGTCGGTTCATCAAATCGCGCTTTTCCCTTTCATCGCGTGACTTTTTTCTCTCACAAGAGCATTTTTCAGCCATAATAAACCCTCCAGTTTACACAACCATACCCCCGAGGGGTATTTTACCCTCATTATATACCCCCACAGGGTATTTGTCAAGACTATTTTCAATTCGCAATTCGCTATTTCAATGCGCAATTCGCAATGCGCAATGCGCAATTAATGTCGGGAAGATAGGTTCATTAAGAATTAAACTTCTATGCCCGACCGAATTTATATGCGCTTCGCGCAGCGAAATATAAATACGGTCGGGAGACAAAGGCTTCTCGCAGAAGCCGCTGTCTGCCCGACCGAAATTGCGAATTGCGCATTGCGCATTGCGAATTATAAAACGGTCGGGAAACAAACGCTTCTCACAGAAGAAGCTGTCTGCCCGACCGAAATTATAAAATATTAATTAAAAAAGTAATCATTATCCGACTCGCTGAGCCTGACCTCGTCGTCTTGGGCGTCGGCGCCGCCGAAGAAAAACTCCTTGTTTTCCTCGACTACAGCGTGACCGCTTTCGCTCATTTCGAGAGTTTCCTCTGCGCTTGAAAAGAAGAGCTCGTTTTCGGCGATCACAGCCCTTGCGCTTTCGCTGAGGTCGAAGTCCTCGCCGCGGTTTTCGGAGAGAGCCACTTTGTCCTCGGTGGCTCTGATTATCCTTCCGCTCTCGTCGCGCTCGATGTTGTTCTTTTTGTCGTCGGCGCTGACCCTAAGCCTTACGACCTCGACCGAGAGGAACGCAAGCTTTACGAGCAGGAACACGATAACCGAAATCAAGACCGAGTAGCCGAGCAGATTGTGGAAAATATGGTGACGAAAGGCTAAGAACAGATACCCGAGCCCGAGCGCGAACTCAGCCGCGGTCGCGGCCTTCGGCAAGAACACCGCGAGGGCTAAGAAGGCGAGCATTACCGCTATCCACTCAAAAATCAGTATCGAACCGTTGAGGTTCACGCCCTCGAAAAATCGGCTCATTAAGAACATATTCACCCTGCCGAGGACGACGTTTACGGGGATGATCAAGAGCAAAAAGGGCAGAATCCGCCTGCCGAAAAGCGAGTACCAAAGCCCCGTTGACTGCTCAAAATCATCGACGCGCATTATCATCCTCTCAGCCGCGCTCGGCGCTGTATCGTAATCGTTCATCAGAGAAGACCCTCGAGTGTGGCTTTGTCCTTAAAGACGGTATTGGATTTTTCGTACTTATTGTCTGTTTCCTCGGAAATCTTGAGAACATCCTCTTTCAGAAGAACCTCCGTTAAAAGCCTCGGAGCTTCATAATGCTGTTTCATAATGTCCTCCTTACTGAACGAGCTTGTTGAGCTCTTTTGGATCCGTCCTGTCTCCCTTGACGGCGGCAAAGCTCGTTGAGCACCCGCCGTAGACAGAGGTACCGCCGTAGTCGTTGTAGAAGGTGCGGAGCAAGCCGTTTGCGTCGTAATAGCGCATATAAGCGCGCGCGACGACGAACTCAGTCTTGTTGCTCTCGTTGTCGTCATACTGGATAACGAAGGTCGCGAGACGGTATTTATTCTCATAGTTGCGATGGTCGATTTTCACCCTTGAATCCTTGCCGTAGCCGCCGACCTTTGAGGTGCAGTCGACGTTTGTGACGTAGCGGAAATTGTTTTTGTTCTTTCTTTCGTCCTTTGATTTATTTTCCATTATGGTATCCACGCCGTTGACGTTTACACCCCTGTACTGGAGCTTGTAGGAGGCGTTGCTTTGTATACCTAAATTCTTCATAGCGTCCTTGACGTTTTCCTCGGAGGCTGTGACAAAGCCGTACTCGACCTTGTTGCCGTCGACGGTCTTGTCGGATAGAGCGTCCACCGAGGCGAGCAAGGCCTCGCTGATCGAGGTAACAAAGCGCAGTCCGCCGTTCGTGGAATCGCCGAGGTTATGGTCAAAATTAGCCTCGGGTCGGATCTGAACGCCGAAGAGCTCGAAGCCCTTGTATTTTCCGTTCATTTTCTCGGGGAGGATTTTGTCGTCGTTCTCGTCCTTGTCGACCTCGCCGACGGGGATCCAGTGGGCGTAAACGTCGGTGAGGGTCGCGGAAAGGGTCGAGCCGAACTCAAAGGGAACGTTTCCGTCCTTGTTGCCGTCCGAGTGACAGTACCAGCCCGCGAAAACATAGTCGTCCTGTCTGAGCCCGTCATTTGTCAGATCGGGGATGTCGTAGAAGGAGGAAATTTTTCCTCCCGTCAGTGACCTTGTATCTACCTCCGTTACGTAGTTTTTGCCCGACTTGGGGTTATACACAGTGTAGAGCCTGTCGGTCTTATTCGGAGCGTTGACGTGGAATTCAATCGGGTTGTTTATTCTGAAAAGTCTGACCTCGTTCTCCTTGCCCGATACGTCGGAGAAGTCCGCGTACCAGCCCTCGTGGTCGGAGGTGAAGTAGGTAATCGGGTTAACGCCCGAGTTGTTTGTGTTGTAGTCGCTCGTGAGGTAGTCCTCGCTTACGGCCTCGGGGTCTGTGTCGGCTTTATTGTCGTCCCAGAGCTTCGGGTCGGATAGTCCGATTTGCGAGCCTGTGAGCGCTCCGCCGACGTATACGGGGTAAACCGTGCCGTTTTCCTTATAAATATTGAGGTTGTTGAGCTTGCCCGCGTCTGAGCTCGAGGTCTTGAGCAGATTACCCTGAATGGTATTCGCGCCCGAAATCGTGAGCCTGGAGTTTGCGTCGTAGAAAACGCCCGCTCCCCTGTCGCCCGCAGTGTTGGCTGTGATTTCGGTATTCCTTATCCGTGTATTACCGTTCGATGAATTTCCCGAAGCCATAACACCGCCGCCGTATGAGTCTGACGTGTTGCCTGTGATTGTACAGCCGTCAAGGTCGAGCCTAGTCCAGTAGCCGTAGTTCATAACGCCCGCGCCCGCGCTTGCGGTGTTGTTTTTGATTTCGGCGTTATTGATTTTAGCGTTTACAGCGGGTTTGAGCATAGCGATAAGAACGCCGCCGCCCATACCCAAGGCTCTGTTTGAGGAAATCTCTCCTCCGTTTACAAGGAGCCCGGGACCGTTCGTATTACCGCTTCCCAAGGTGTACCCGAAAGCGCGGGCGAACGCGTAGAAATAACCCGAGGCAAAAACTCCCGCGCCGCTATCTGCGGTGTTGCCGCTGATTGTACCGTCGTTTATTTCCGCTGTGCTTTTTAATTTTCCAAAACCATTTTTTATTAATTCACCATTATTTTCACCATTACTCGACATTACAATTGCTACGCCGCCGCCGAAATTGGTAGCGTCACAGCCTGTTATTGTGCCGCCGTTCATAATAAATGTTGACCCGCCTGTAACGAACACGCCGCCGCCCTGAGCGGTAACAGCGCGGTTCGGGTCAAAATCATCCACATAATCGGAGTGAACGTAGCAGTTTGAAATCGTGCCGTCGGTCATAACGAATCTACCGCCGTTTATTACCGCGACGCCGCCGCCGAAGCAGACCGAGCCGCCTTCTATTCCGCAGTTTTCAATCGTACCGCCGTACATACAGAAGGTACCCTCCTGAACGGTAACGCCGCCGCCGAAGTAGTTCTCACCCTTGTGGTCTTTGAGAGTTACGTTGGCGTACATATTGCAGATGGATTCTTTTCCGTAAACATAGACAATACCCGGGGTGTCTCCCATTATGCCGCCTTTCAGAGTGAGCGCGGAGTGACCGTCGCCGAGATTGACGGTCGCGCCGTTCCAGACATCCACCGCCTGTGCGGCGCATGACAGGGTGTGACCGTTGCCGACGACCGTAACCGTGGCGTCGCTGTTTGTAATCCCGATATTTCCTGAAATATCGGCTTGCAGAGAAATGGTGTACACTCCGCCGTTCTGATTAATTTGAGCACAGGCGTTTGTTAAATCCTGCGCGGTACTTACATTGATGGTTTCCGCCGCGAAAGCGTCGAACGGGGTCGCGAAGAGGACGCTTGCGAGCATTATCAGCGCGAGCAGGCAGGACAGAGGTTTTTTCAGTGTTTTCATCAAATCCGCTCCTTTCGAGGGAAAACGCGCTTTTGCGCGTATATTCGTCTATATTTTACACCAATAAAACGCTTTTGTCAAGAATACACAAAGTTTTTTCCTCGATTGTATCAGTTTTATACAATTTGTCGTGACGAATTGTGCCGCCTTACACTTCGCTTACGCGGGCTTACACTTTTCTTACACTTTGTATTTCTCAAAAAAGTCAGTGTTTATGCGGGTTTCGGGGATTTCTTACCGATATTACCGCTAATTTTCGGTAGTAGCGCTTATTGTACAAAGCCGCGCCCGAGTTGTCTGTGCAGGACAGCTTTAAAGTTACAAAGACAGGGTATATGTTTTTATCGGTAATATCGGTAAGGTTGTAAAAAAGTCAGTGTTTATGCGGGTTCTGAGCCTTACCGATAGGTTTTTCTACAGGTAAGAACGGTAAGGTCATTCGTCTGAGACTTCTTTCAGGGTCTGCTTGGACAATGTGATTACCCTCTTTGTCTTGCCGTTTAAATAAATTACGCTTGTGCTGCGTTCCCCATTCGTTTCTATCAGGCCTTCTTCGGCGAGGGCTTTCAGGAGTGACCTCGGGGTGATTGTGAACCTTACGCCCTCCTCGTCGCAGAGCTTTTTGACGGCTCTTACGGCTGAGTCGGAGTTTAGGTAGAGCTTTTCGTCGTCCTCCCAGCCTATGAAGCTGCCTCCCGCGGGGGCAAAGGGCGATTGACGGGACAAAAGCTGAACCGTTCCGCTCTCCAGAAGTGAGCCGAGCTTTCTGAGAAACAGGCGCGTGGGCTTATCGCTCGTCACAGAGCTGCTCTGAGCCGCCGCCTGAGCGGAGAGTATCTGCGAAAATTCCTTTATCAGCTCGTCGTTTTTTATGGGGTCGGTCATATCGTACTCGTCGAGAAAATTCAGAAAGAGGTCGAACCCGAGCTTTAGCCAAGCCACAGCCTCGCATATCCTGCCGTGGGTCTCGGGATGGTTCTTCAAAAAATCGTCGCGGTTTTGCCTGAACTTCTGCCTTAAAGCGTCGATGAACTGACGCTCGAACTTTTCCTTGCACAAGAACATTTTTATATAGTCCGTGTACGCCTTCATCACGCGCCGAAGCCCTCCGCGCTCAGCCTCGGTCTGAAATGCCGAGAGGTTGTCGAGGTCGACGTCGCTCTTTTTGAGCTCGAGCGAAAAATACCGCGCCGTACCGCTTTCGCCGATGTCGGGGGCAAACTCTGCGGTGACGATGGCGTTTCCCTGCGGCGGTCGGGACTCCATAAGCGACGAATCAGCCCTGAGCCTGCCTCTGCCCGTTCGGTCGCCGTAGGCGCGCATAACCGTCTGGGCGGTCGAGCTGAGCTTGCTTTCCTCCTGACGGGAGGACGGGTGGTAGTCGTCGACGCAGGTGAGTACGTCCTTCAAAGTAAAAGCGTTGTGCAGAATCGAGTTCGCGGTATCGCGGAAGCTGAGCGGCAAGTCGCCCGCCGAGAACTGACCGAAGAACGACAAAAACAGCGCCGCGAGGGTACTTTTGCGGGCTCCCGTGTGACCTGTGAGGAACAGAACGAACCTCGGCTCACAGCCTGCTCTTTTCAAGAACTCGCCGAGCGGAGTCAGGAAGGTGTACGCCAGAAGCGGGAGCAGGATTTCCCTTTTGACGGGCGGCAGGACGAGCATTGAGTACAGGAGGGACACATCCTTTTCGCTGAAAAAGCTCTCGCCGCAGTAACGGCTGAGCTTGCCCGAGAGACTGACGTCGTAGTCGGGGTTATTCGGGAGGAGATAGTGCCATTTTCCGTCGATTTTCTTCCAGCCCGTCACCGTGTAGAGGGAGGTTCGTTCGGCGTTTTCGGCTGTGAGCTGGATTGCGTGGCGGACGTTTTCCTTGACGGTTCGTCCGACCTCGAGCACACACCCGACTCCCCACTTTTCAAGCAGCCAGTTGAAGCCCGCAAGCTCCGCGCCGCCGACCTCGATTTCGGGGAGCTCGCGTCCGTTTTCGAGCGTACCGCCGAGGACGAGCCGTTTTGTGACCTCGAGTCCGTCGTCGACTGTGACCTCGCGCTTCAGGTAGGGCGCGAAGTTGCAAAGCTTGCGGTCGTAGACTCCGTGGCTTCCCGCCGTCTCGATGTAGAGGCAGTTGTTCTTGACCTTGTACGGCTCGGGATACAGGGGCTTGTTATCTTTTTCGTTAAATTCCATCATAAAAAAATCCTTTCATTTTTAATTTAGTTGAGAAGTCTCTCACTAAAGGGCAAAAACGAAAGGAAATTGCCCTAAAGAGGGCAACTTTTTAAATATTTCTTTAAAAATAACGATAAAAATTACAGTACGGTCGGGCGGACAGCTTATTTTGTGAAAAGCATTGTCCGCCCGACCGTATTATCTGAGCGTTGAAGGGTCAGGTGATTTCCTCGTCGGAGTGAATCAGCATAACCTCTTTTATTATTTTGAACTCGTTTGAGGGGGATTTTTTCGCCTGTCTTATCGGGCGGCGGGAGAGCTCCTTTGTTTTGCCCGTACCCTCGAGTCGGGAGGTCTCGTACACGGGCTGAGCCGCGGGAACTTCGGGCTTTCGCGGTTTTTTGCGGGCGGAGAAGAACAGCGCCTCGGCTGTCAGCAGGCACAGAATCGCCGCCGCCGCAAATGCGTACGCGCCAAATTGCAGGGTATCAAGCATTGAACCGTTACTCATTTTGCGCCTCCTTAGCTGTGGTTGCCTCGGTCGACTGAGCGGCGGTCGTCGGCTGAGTCGTCTCGGGTGATGTGGTCTGTGGAGCCGTAGTCGGCGGTACGGTCGCCGCAGGCTCGGTCTGACTTAGCTTGTCGCACTTTTTTACAAGTGAGGTCTTTAGCTTGCTGTCCGAATTAAGCGTATCGAGCAGGCTTTTTACCGAGGAGAGGAGCTTTTTCTGCTCCTCTTCGGTGACCTCGCTGTTCTTGAAAACTCCCCTGTCGAGCTCCGAAAGCACAAATCTACAGGTTTTGAGCACCTCGTCGCTGTTGCCGCTTGTGAGAAGGTCTTTCGCGCACAGAGCGCCGAGGGCGTTATAGTACTCTTTAAGGCTCGGCTTTTCACCGCGTTCGAGTCTGAGCTTGTATTCAGCCACCGTTTTGAGCGCCGCGCAGAAATCCCTTCGGCTTGCGTCGGAGGCGTACTGAGCCGCCTTTGTAAGCAAATCGACCGACTTTTCGCGGTTACTGCCGACGTAGCCCAGAAACAGAGCCGTCGAAACGGGATAGAGCACGTCGTCGCCGTAGGACTTTGAGTCTGAGGCGATAAGCTCCTCCTCGTTCGGCTCCGTGAGAAGCGAAATCACCTTGAACTCCGCTTCGGAAAGGTTTTTGCCCGTCTTTTCCTCACTGCCGAGGTAAAGCGACACAAGCCCCGCGTAAGCTCTTACGTCAGTCGGGTCTAGTTTTACAGCCTCCAGATAGTCATTCTCGGCTTCACTTGTCTGTTTTTTCGCGGCGGCGAGAAATTCGTCGTACATTGAATCGCGGACAAAGCCCTGCGACACAAGGCAGCCTGCCGCTAAAATCGCAAAAATTATTGCGAACACTAAAAACAAAAACGATAATTTACGCATAACAATCAACCTGTCTTAACTAAAATAACGGAAATATTGTCTTTTTCCCCGCGTTGCTTGATGGTTTCGGTCAGGGTGTAGGCGGTGGCAAGCAGACGCTCCTCGTCAAAAAGCTGCTCGGGGTTAAGGTAAGCGGTCAGCTCCTCACGTGACAGGGCGTGAACAAAGCCGTCGGAGCAGAGGAAGAAAAGCTCGCCCTCATAAAAACTGCCCGTGTAAAAATCGGGACGGATGTAGCTGTTTACTCCGACGCAATACAAAAGAACGCTGCGCTTGTCGCTGACGAGCGCCTCGGACTCGGTCATCCTGCCCTCGTCGATTTCGCGCTGGACGAATGACTGGTCGTGAGTGAGGAGCGAAAGGGTCGAGGAACGGTTATAGGCTCTCGAATCGCCGACGTTTACAATATAATAGGTATTTCCGACGAACAAAGCGGCGCAGACGGTCGTTCCGAGACGGATTCCTAGGGAATTTCCGTAAGAGCTTATGAGTGTGTTCATTCTGTCGAGGAGCCTTTCCCACGAGGAAAAAACAGCGTCCTTGATGAAATCCTCGCGGAGAATGTCGGGGAGCTCCTCCCTGAACCACGCGGAGAACGCCTTGATAACGGTCGCGCTGGCGAGCTCACCCTTGGCAAGACCGCCCATACCGTCGCAAACAACGCAAAGCAACACGCGGCCGAGACAGGTATCGGCTTCAAGCGTAAGACACGAATCCTGATTTACATTTTTTCTTGTTCCGATGTCGGAATGAATCGCGGTCAGAAAATTCATAACCAATCGCCGCAGCCTTTCCGCCCACAAAAGTCATAAGGGCTCGTGCAGCCTCACCGTGGGCGGACAAGGCGCAGGAGTAGTCGGGTATAACGGAAAAAGCACACGCCTGAGCGTTTAGTCGGCTTATTCCCCAATTTATTTTACACTTTTAGGGCAAATTTGTCAACTATTCTATACAGTTTTGGAATTATAAAAGAGACAGGCTGCCCGAGGACAGCCTGAATTGTTATTTGACCTTGATTGTGACGGTCTTTTTGATTGATTTTGACTTGAAGGAGGAGCTGCCCGCCGCGGTGACCGTGAGCTTTAGCCTGTAGGTTTTCTTTGCGGGGGATTTCCACCTCTTGAACGTGAGCGTGCCGTTTTTGGCGAGCTTTATGTACTTTTTGATTTTCTTCGGGACGGACAGGAGCTTGAAGGTGAGCTTGCCCTTTGCGCCTGTGACGGTCAGGGGCTTTAGCGTCTGAGCCTTCTTTTTGAGCTTCTTTGCCTTGACGGTGAGCTTTTTGACCTTGACCTTTACGGGGTTTTCCTTTTTCGAGGGCTTGGTCGGAGCGGTCGCCTCGGTCGGCTCTGTGGGAGCCTGAGTCGGGTCGGCAGCGGTCGTCGCTTCGGTCGGAGCCTGAGTCGGTTCGGTAGCTGTGGTAGCCTCTGTCGGAGCCTGAGTCGGTTCGGCAGCGGTGGTAGCTTCGGTCGGAGCCTGAGTCGGGTCGGTAGCTGTGGTAGCTTCCGTCGGAGCCTGAGTCGGTTCGGTGACTGTCGTCGCTTCGGTCGGAGTCTGAGTCGGTTCGGTCGACTCGGTCGGCTTTTCGGTCGCTTCGGTCGGCTTTGCTTCCTCTGTCGTTTCGGTCGGCTCGGGAGTTTTTTCCGTAGGCTCGGTGAGCTTTGTTTCCTCTGTCGATTCGGTCGGCTCGGGGGTCTTTTCCGTGGGCTTTGTTTCCTCTGTCGTTTCGGTCGGCTCGGGGGTCTTTTCCGTAGGCTCGGTGAGCTTTTCGGTCGTTTCGGGAGCCGTATTTTTCTCGGTCGGGATTTCGCCCTCGGTGAAGTCGCGGGCTATGAGCAGATATTTTTCGGGGTCAAGCCCGTCAATCGCGCTGACACGGGCGGCGGCGCCGTTGACTGTCGCGGTCGGGTTCTTGAAGCTGTAGCCGTCACGCGCCTTGACCTTTACGCGGGCGGTGTAGGTTTTGTCGGTTGAGAACTTGTCCTTTTCGAGCAGGAAGTAGCCGTCGGTCTTGTTGTACCAGCCGACGCTTTCGACCTCGAATTTCTCGGTTGAGTCGGCGGTCAGCGAAATCTCCTCGCCCGCCTTGGGCTCCTTAACGCCTGTGACGGCGATTTCGGACAGCTCGGATGACGAGGTCGTTTCCTCAGTCTCGGCGGTGAGCGCAGGGAAGATGATCCACACGGCGACCTCACGGTCGGGCTGCTTCTCATAAATCGTGCTTACACTGGCGGACTTGCCGTTTATCGTCGCGTTGACGGTCGGGAGACCTCTTTGGCTCAGTCTGAACCTGTATCCATCCTTGAGGACTATCCGAGCGCCGACCTCGTAAACCTTGCCCGCGGCGAAGCTTTCGCTCGCCTTTACATTAAGGCGGTCGGTCGTGTTGACGAAGTAGACGGAGTTTGTGTCGAAGAAGTCGCTTTTGTCGATTGAATAGTCGGGGGTCTCGCCGACCTTCGGCTCAGAAAGCCCCGTGAGAGCGATTTCGTCGAGGTACTCGTAGGCGGTGAATTTGAGCTTAACGATGGCGTATTTCTTTGCGTTCTGAGAGTCCCAGCCGACTGTCTCGGCGTCCGCGCCGTTGACGGTCGAGGTGAACACGGGGATTCCGCCCGACTCCTTGAACTCGTAGCCGTCTTTCGCCTTTAGATAGACATAGGCGGTGTAATCGTCGCCGTTCTTAAAGGTCTCGCTCGACCTCAGCCAAGCGCCCTTATGGTTCCACGCGACGTTGTTGACGGTCACGCCCTCGGACGCGGAGGCTGTGAGGACGGGCTTCTGACCCGCCTCGGGCTCGACAAGGTTTCCGACGTCTACGCTGCCCAGGATTTGGTTTTCGGTAGCGGTGAATTTGAGTCTTATGTTGAGGTGATAGGACGAGTCCTCCATCGTGCGTGACTCGACGGTCGCGGCTGTGCCGTTGATTGTCGCGACGCAGCTCGAATACGGAACGCAGAACTCGTTGCCCTCGGTCGTATCGACGTGGACGTTAGCCTCATAGACAACGCCCTTGACGAAGGCGTCTTTCTCCGAGAGCCACTTGTTGTTTTGGTAGTCGTACCAGAGGACCTTCGCGACCTCATAGGAAGTGCCGACAGCGTCGGCTGTGAGGACAGGCTTCTGACCCGCGGCGGGCTCGACGACGTTTTTGACCTCAATCAGCGAGACCGTCGCCGCCTCAGCCGAAAGCGGAACGAGCACGCTCAGAGCCATAAGCAAAACAAGCAAAAGACTCACGGATTTTTTCATAGCTTTCATAAATATACCTCCTTTTAGGGTTGTATCTATTTTAACATATAACTCAAAAAAATACTAACCAAAATTAAGTAATCCACTAGTTCATCAAGATCCTTTTCTGCCTGTTTAAATGTAGCTGTATTATTATTTTTATCCTCTTTATAGTTATTAAAATATGTGCGTCCACATCCC
>JAFNSO010000032.1 GCA_017384945.1 Ruminococcus sp.
AACATACTCACCGCCGCCTCTTGCGTCAACGGGCTCTGTTGCTGTTGACCAAACGAGGATACGCTCGTCCTTAACCTCGCTGAACTCAACGCCGGGGAAGGTGTACGGAGTTGTATACTTAGTAACTCTGAGCTGAGTATCGTCGTATGTTACGGAGATAGTGTTGCTCTCAATGAACTTTTCTGTCTTGAGGTCAACTGTTACCTTGAAGGTCTCTCCTGCCTTATAAGCCTTTGTATAGGTCTTGAAGAAGCCCTGCTTAGATACGAATGTGATATTGTGTGACTCGCCGACAGGAGCTGTTGTCGTCGGAGCAGCTGTTGTTGTGGGAGCAGCTGTCGTTGTCGGAGCAGCCGTTGTTGTGGGAGCAGCCGTTGTTGTCGGAGCAGCTGTTGTTGTCGGAGCTGCCGTTGTTGTCGGAGCAGCTGTCGTTGTGGGAGCTGCTGTTGTTGTCGGAGCCTGAGTCGGAGTCTCGCCGGAAGCGGGAAGCTCTACGCCGTTAACCTTTACGGTTTCCTCAAACGCGTCGGGTTTCTCAACATTACTCCACGCGATCAACGCCTCGTTTGTGCCTGCCTTCTCCTTGTAAACCTTAATCTCGTCGTCATCGGGATCGGTTGTTACGTCGAAGTCAGCGACCTCAAGTGTCTGGAAGTCGATTACAAGAGTCTGGTCGGAATTAAAGCCGTCCTTGAGCTTACCTGCGAAGGTAACATACTCGCCGCCTTCTCTTGCGTCAACGGGCTCTGTTGCTGTTGACCAAACGAGGATACGCTCGTCCTTAACCTCGCTGAACTCAGCGCCCGGGAAGTTATAGGGTGTCGAATACTTTGTAACGCGCATCTGAGTGTCGTCGTAGCGAACAGAGATGGTGTTACTTTCGATAAATTTCTCTGTTTTGAGATTTACCGTTACTTTGAACGTATCTCCCGCCTTGAAATTAACGGAATAATCGTCAAAGAAGCCCTGAACGGATTTAAAAGTAACCTTGTGAGTTTCTTCCGCAAAGGCTGTTGTTGTTGCCGCGGCGCTGAATACAGACAATAGCATAAGTATCGAAAGAATCAACGCTACAGGCTTTTTTAACATTTGCATTTCTCATTTCTCCTTTACACAAATATTTTCCGTATAATATAAAATATTATAGTTCATTGTCTATTTTATAATAGAACCGCAATAAAATCAATGTGCAATATAGATAAAATTGATAAAACATTTTTGTAACATTTTTTATGACGCTCAGACAGTGTGATTAAACCGGTAACGTTCAGCGCCCGACAGACCTGCCAGGATTACGTTTCGTATAAGAATATCGGCGCACAAAAAAAGCGGACAAGCCCCAAAAGCTGTCCGCCGTGATATTCAATTTCTTACGCCTCGAAGAACGGCTCTACGCCGTCGAGCGCCTGTTTGGCGAAGGGAACGGAGTAGGGCATCATCGAGAGCTGGAAGCCGCCGAGGTGAGGTGAAGCGGCTGTGGAAATCTGCTTGAAGATTTCCTCCATTTTGTCTCCCTCAAAGTCAACAATCACGAGGTACGAGGGCTTTTCGTCCTCCTCGCGCTGAAACATTCTCAGGTAAGCCGCGCTTACATCATCCCTCTCCTGCAGGCAGTTGATGATTGCCGCCATCATATCGATAGGATACTCGTCGGGATCGGGGTCGCCGATTTCGACGCTGCCGTCGTTCGGGATCGTCTGCTGCTGCAAGCCCGACTGCTCGGCAAATCTCTTCTTCTGCTCCTTGAGCGACATTACCATCGGCTTCGGGAACGCAACCGAACGGCCGAAGGGGTTGATTACAAAGCCCTTGATTTCGCACTTGGGGTCGGAAAGAATCTCGGCGAAGCTGTCAAAGGTCATAATGACGTTCTGCTTGCCCTTTGAAGCTGTCCACTTGTTCTTTTCCTCGTCGTCGGTGAAGGCGGGGAAAAATTTCTCCTTGTCGCCGTTCTCGATAAGCTGGAACTGGACCTGAGTCTCCTGCTGCATAACCGTACCGCCGTTTTTGTTTGTTTTTGCGACGTTGCGGGGCTGGTCGACCCTGCCCGGGGTGATAAGCTTTGCTGCCATAACGCAGTCAATCATTCTGTTGACGTTGTCGTCACAGCCGTCCTCCTGCATATTGATTATCGCCTCGACAAGCTCGGGGTTAGTGATTTTCTCGTTACTTACCAAATTATTGCTCATATTCTGATACCTTTCCGCCCTGTGGGCTCCTGTTAGATTATTTTATCCGATTGAAAATATATGTAGGTCTGGTCGACTATCAGCCTGCTTGAGCCGTAATCGACCACGAAGATTCTGTTTGAGTCGCGCGATTCCTTTGAGACGACCTTCAGAGGGCTCCTTCTGAACTCCTCCTCGTCTGTTGCGTACTCGCGGGCGAAGTCCTTCGCCGAAAGCTGAACGCTCGAATAACCCGTAAAGGGGCTGAGCTCGTCCTTGGTCAGCAGGTAATACTGCTTTTTAAGGAGCTTGATACCGATATCCTCGTTTGTGAGTCTGCCGATGTATTTCGGGGCGTCGTTCAAAAACATACCCGTCTTGAAATACCCGATCGAGACGGTCAGATCGGAACGCACAGCCTCGGGGTAAGCTATTCCGCTCGCGCCCGAAAGACCGCTGTTTATATCGACGCTTATGACATAAGCGCCCGAGCGGTTGATATTTCGGATAACGCTGAGCATATCTCCCCTGACCGAGCCCGAAAAGCCCGTACCAAGCAGACAGTCAACCACTGTATCATACGGGGAAAAGTCCGTATCAGCGTCGCAGAAGCGGACGGGAACGCCCTTTTTCAGACATCTTTCGAGATAGTACGCGCCGTCGTCGGAGAGCTTATCGGAAAACCTCAGAACAGTCGGCACAACGCCCTTGTCAAAGATGATCTCGGCAAGCGCGTAGCCGTCGCCGCCGTTGTTGCCGCCTCCGCAGACCACGGCTATGTTTCCCTTGGGACTCATATTTTTATACACGCCCATAGCGGCGCGGTACATCAGCTCGCGGGAGGGCACCGAGGTATTTATCGTGTACGAATCGCTCTCGCGCATATTTTTAACTGTAATTACGTTTTGCGTTTTAATCGCCATAGCCTTTCCGCCCACAAACAGTACTTTAAAATTTACAGCTTTACCGTGGGCTGATAAGGCGTAAAATGGCGATTCAATCATCGCATTCTGCCGCTTCGCGGCAAACTGAGCGGACAACATAAATCTTACAGTGTGATTTTTTCACACTGTAACCTGTTTCATCGTGTTACGGATTTGCCCTTGTATTTACGCCACAAGAACTTGTGGCAGAAGCGCAGGATCAGCGCTCTCCGACGCATTGAGCCGCACCAGAAGCGAACATAGCGAAGATAGCGCTTGTCGGTTACGGAGTGCTTTTTCTCGCCCGTGTACCAGCTGTCGAGCACGCCGACGATCATATCGTCGGTGACTCCGCTTTCGGTGAAGCACTGATTGTCTCCGCAAAACACATAGCCCTCGTCAGCGACCTCCATAACCCTGTGTAGGACGTAGGCTCCGCCTTTGCGTTTATAGAGCGCAACGTCGTGCTTTTTCAGAGGAAGAGACGCGGGTACGACGCAAATGCTGTCGCAATTGAGGCGAAGCATAGGGTACATACTCGTACCCTTCGGCTTGACGATATACACGCCGACCTCGGAAAGTACCTCCTCAATCGACTTACCCATCGAGCAGTCCTGCTTTTTCGAGGTTTTCGAGGAAAACGTCGATGTCCCTCTCGGCGACAGAGCGCTCGACCTCGTATTTATCGATTACGGCTTCGGTGAGCTCTTCCTTTGTCATATCCTTTTTGAGCTGAGTGTAAATGAACTCACCCACGCTGTTGAGGGTGATAAGCTTGTTAAAATCCTCGCTTCCGTCGCCGACGGCTACAACGATATAATCGTCGCCGAACTGACGGAGCATAAAGCCGTCCTTAATCTTCATTTGTTCCTCCTAATATTCCGCGGTAGGCTGTAAGCGCCGCGTCGTCGTCCATATTAACGCGCAAATCAAAGCATTTGACGTGACTGATAAAGCCGTCGAGCAGATCGAGGAGCTTGCCCATAAGCTCGGGCTCCTTTGGTCTGACGGTCTGATTGAGCGCTTTCGCGACAATGCTGGCGGTGTCTATCGGACCGATGTAGTTTTCGGGGCTTCTCGACAAAAAGCAAAGAGCGTACGCGGGAACGCGGATGTTCTCGCCCATTCCCTCCTTGCCCATCCACGGGGTTCCGTAGACGTAGAACCTGCCGTCGATTTTGCGGATAATGGGCTTGTCGTCGTTGATCACCCTGACCTTTTCGGGGAAATTTTTGAGCCAAAGTCCGCGGTGGGTGCTCTTTCCCGTTCCGCTCTGGGCGGTGAACATAATCGCCTTGTCCCCCACCGCGATCGAGGAGCAGTGGAAAAAGAACGCGTCGTAGTCGCGCATTACGCGGTAGATGTACTTACGGTAGACC
The DNA here is from genome assembly GCA_017384945.1 of Ruminococcus sp. Classification (GTDB taxonomy): domain Bacteria; phylum Bacillota; class Clostridia; order Oscillospirales; family Acutalibacteraceae; genus Ruminococcoides. Next base: position 4,471 of record JAFNSO010000032.1, read on the forward strand.
GCTGTGCTCTCGTACATGGGGTCGCTGAGCTCGTGCGGAGAAAACTCCTTTTCCTTTTGCAAATCCTCGTCGGTTATCTCAAACGCAAAGAGGGATTCCTCACTGTCGTCAGCGAGGAAATCCTTCATAATGCTATATGTGTATCTGTATCTTATGTCAGCTTCAAATACAATATCGGCTATTTTGAATTTAAAAATCATGGCTGATAGATGTGCGGATCCCAGCCTTCGGGGTCGGTTGTGGGAGCCTGAGTCGGAGCCTGAGTAGCCTCGGTCGGCTTTTCGGTGGGAGCCTCGGTCGGCTTCTCCGTCGGAGCCTGGGTAGCTTCTGTCGGCTTCTCGGTGGGAGCCTGAGTCGCGTCTGTTGCCTTTGTGCCTTCCTCAGAGGTTGTATCCTGAACGGGCTCTGTGGGCTGAACGTCGGTTGTGCCGTCGCTCTTGACGACAGTGCCCGCCGAAGCGGCTATTTCGGCGTCCTTGAGCTCTACCTGAGAGAGCCACTTCTCGCCCTTACCATCGTAGGTCTGGAACTGAACGACCTTCAAGCCGACCGCGTCCGCCTTCGGTACGCTTGCCTCGTATACCGCGGAACCTTCGGGAGTAGTGACGCTGCTGAGGGTCATATTAACCTGAGCCCACTTACCGTCAGCTTTGCAGTAGTTGAACTTAAAGGTGCTCTTTGAGTCGAGCTGCTCCTTTGACGGAGCGTAGTAGAATTTGACCTCGTCGTTCTCGGGAGCCTGTGTTGTCGCTTCCTCGGAGGGCTTTGTCTCTTCTGTCGGAGCCTGAGTGGTTTCCTCGGGCTTTGTGGTCTCGGATGCGTCTGTCGGAGCCTGTGTCTCTTCCGAGGGAGCTGTGGTCTCGCTTGTAGCCTCCTCGGAGGTGGGCTCTGTCACGGTTGTGTCAACGGGGTCGGACGGAGTTACGGTTGTCGCTTCCTCGGTTGTCGGAGCGGCTGTCGGAGCCTCTGTCGCCTCTGTGGGAGCCTGAGTCGGAGCCTCTGTCGGCGTCTCGGGGATTACCTCGGGAGCCTTTGCCTTTTTGACCGTTACGGTGAACTTTGCCTTGAGCTTTTTGCCCTTCTTGCCCTTCGCCTTTGTGGTGAGGGTGATTACGGTCTTGCCTGCCTTTTTGGCAGTTACCTTGATTTTGCCCTTACCCGCTTTTACGGAGGCTACAGCCTTCTTTGATGACTTGGCGGAAAACTTCTGGGAAGCCTTGCCGCTCACCTTGACTGTTACCTTGAAGGTCTTTGAGACAGTCTTTTTATCAGCGGGGATTGTGATTGTTGCCTTTTTCTGAACCTTGATTGACTTTACAAGCTTCTTTCCTGCCGCCGCGGCTCCAAATGAGAGCGAGGAAGCGGCTACCAGCGCGCAAAGCGCGAGGCTGATGATTCTTTTTGTTTTCATAATTATTATCCTTTCTTAATTATTATAGGTCGTTGAAATCAATCTCAACGTTATCTCTCGGGATATCGTCCGATTTGCTCGAGCTTTTTGAGCTTGTGGATTTACTTGTGCTCGTCGACTTACTTGTGCTCGTCGACTTACTTGTGCTCGTTGACTTGCTTGTGCTTGCAGACTTACTTGTGCTTGTTGACTTACTTTTGCTTGTTGACTTGCTTGTGCTCGTCGACTTGCTTGTGCTCGCCGACTTACTTGTGCTTGACGACTTGCTTGAGCTTTTCGTTTTGCTTCCGGAATCGGTTGAAGAACCGCTGTCAACCTTCTTTGAGTCCGAGGAGGACTTGCTATTTGACACCAACACGGACTTGCTCTCTGACTTCGAGTCGTTCGAGTCACCTTTTGAAGCCGAGGAGGTCTTCCCCGAGTCGGAGGAACCTGAAGAGCTGTTCCCCTTCGCGGAGGCTGAGCTTGACGTGGTCGTCGGCTTATCCGAGCCGCCGCACGATGCCGCGCAGGCGGAAATCATAAGCGCGGCGAAGCACACGCAGATAATCTTTTTTATTTTCATATACGTTACCTCTTATTCTCTAAAGTATACCAAATTAATGATACAACAAACGAGCACAAAATGCAAGAGGGAAAATCTGAGCATTTTATACAAAATGTACGCAATAAAACACGAGGAGTTAAAAGAGGCTCTATTATAAAGAAAAAGGCTGACCGAAGCCAGCCTTGAAATTATCTGATGTAGAACTCCTTGACGGGAGCGTTGGCGAAGAGCCATATCGTGAGCAGAATGAACGGCGCGATAATCAGGGCGTGAGCCCAGAGCAGACCTCGGCAGTTCTTCTCACCCGATACCTTGAACTCGGAATCCTTGTCGGGACGGTTGAAGAAGAGGAGCAGTCCCAGACAGATAACCGTCAGACCCGTGAACATTGATTGCAGGTGGTTTATCAGCTCGTTGGTGGCGTAAAGGTAGGAGTCGACGCCCTCGAGGAAGCCCGACTGAGCCGCCTTGACGTCGTAGCCGAAGGTACGGGCGAGGATCGAGCCGTTGACGAAATCGACCTTGAAGATGTTTGAGCTTCTGAGCATAATCTTGGTGACAAGCGAGAAGGAGAACACAACGTCGAAAATGAGGTTGTAGAAATACATCTTGCTGTTCTGAACGATCACGATGTACAGGAAGGGCACGATTACCGCGATTCTGTAGTAGGAGAACGGGGAGAACATTACGTAGCTCATATAGGTGAGCGTTACGAGATAGACCGCGTATTTCGCGAACTTCTGCGGCTCCTCGGCGATCGTCTTTTTCGAGAATGGTCTCGTGTAGGAAAGCAGGTAAATCAGAACAAGCGCGACCGCGAAAAGCGAGATGTAGCCGAAGGCTGTCGGGATGTTGCCCGGGAACATATTATTGAACATACGCTTTGAGGGACCGTTTTCCATTGACTCGGCGTAAAGCGGAGCGCCCATAAACAAAAGCTTCTGCACAAAAACTCCCGAGACGCCGATCGCCGCCTTCGCGATTATGAACAGGATGTTCTTCTCGTACAAAATGAGAATCGCGACGAAGGGCAAGAGGAAAAACGGCTTGATTGAAATAGTAAGAGCCGACCATATGAGGAACTTCTTCTCGTCGTTATTGAAGAGATAGTAAATCGCGATAAGCGAGGGAACAATCATTACGATATCGTTCTGACCCGCGAAGCATACAGAGATATAGAGGAACACCGAGCTTCCCGAAAGGAAGGCGGCTATCATACTCTTGTCGTGATCCTGAGTGACGATGTAGGCGAGCTTTTTCGAGATAATAACCATCACGACCGACAGGGCGACAAAAAAGCTCTTTGACCAGCCGAGCATAATCGCCGACTCGGAAATCTCGTGGTGGAAGAAGGTCTGCGAAATCCAAATCGGAATATTCCAGATCGACAACGGGAGAATGGACATCAGCTCGCTGCCGAGGTATTGGTGCGCGGCGTTGTGGACGTTCTGATAGCTGTACATATAAAGGTTTCTGATATTGCCGCTGAACAGGCAGTCCCATACGTTCGTCGACCAAACGGTCAGCGAGCGCAGGTCAATGTACTGCGAGGAGATGAATACCAAAAACCCGACCGCGGCGGCAAGGATCCACTCGGAATAGTAGATTTTGTCGATACGGTATCTTTGCTCTTCAATTTTGTTTTTCGCTTTGATGTTAAGCTTTTTCATAGTTTTCCTCATTATTAAAAGATTTATCCTCCGAGCGAGAAAACCGCTATACCCAAGAGGATTAGTGACATTCCGATGATTTTTTTAGCCGTGAATTTTTCTTTGAGAAATATATATCCCAGCACCGCCACGAACACATAGCCCGAGCTCTCGAGAATCGGTCCCGCGGAGACGTCGACGTATTTGTAGCAGTACATTGTAATCAGCATTGAGCAGAAGAACATGGCGTAGGCGGTGATTACGAGGGGGTTTAAGTACTCCTTAAGCGGAGAGTCATAGTCCTTGTCGGCGCTCTTTTTGAGCAAAATCTGCGACGCGGACGAAATCAGTACCGACACAAGGAACACGCAGGAGAAAATTAACACCTTATTCATTGGACGACACCACCAATACCACTCCCGAGAACACAATCACCGAGCCGAGGATTTTCAGCCAAGTAATCGAGTCTCCGAGGAAGAGCGCTCCCCACAGCATTCCCCACGCTATGCACACCGCCTTGTTCGTAAAGGCGACGGTGAGCGGGAGCTTTTTCAAGACCTGCTGCCACAGAATCGCGTATATTCCGAGGAACATAACCGCGAGTCCCGCAAAGAGCAGAAAGCCCGCGGACAAGAACTCGTTTTTAAACGCGATCTTCATAAACACACCGACAAAGGAATACATTATCAGTATGAAATGCAGAAGCGCGAAGGTTTTTATATCAAACTTACTCTTCATCCTTCTCTCCCCTGCCGACGGTGCGTCTGATAACGTACTGGGGCGACCTGTTGATGCTCAGGTAGATCCTGCCGACGTACTCGCCGACCATACCGAGAATGAGCATAAGCATTCCGCCGAGAAACAGAAGCACAGCCATTGTCGAGCTGTAGCCCATCGGAGCGGCGGGATTGATGAAAAGCTTGTGGATAATCGTGTAGATCCCGTAGAGAAAGCCGACTGCGGCGGTTATAAAGCCGAGCACTGTAGCGATACGAAGCGGCTTGACCGAAAAGGCGGTGAAGCCGTTGAGCCACAAAAGCATAAGCTTTTTCATAGTGTAGCCCGAGGTTCCGTCGAGTCGCTCGCGGTGTTCGACCTCTACGTTTCTGACCTTGTTTGTCGCACGAAGCAGAAGTCCGCTGATGTAGGCGTACGGGTTTTCGTAGCGGAGAACCTCGTCGATCACGTATCTTTTGCAGGCAAAGTAGCTCATAATTTTGAGCTTTTTCGGCTTACCTATGAGGATACGAGCCATCATATCGTTGACCTTGCTTCCGAAGTTGCGGAAGCCCGAGTGCATTTTGTTCTTGTACTCGGCGAAAACGAGGTCGTACTTTTCGTCGAGAGCGTCAATCAGCCTGAACATCTCATTCGCGGGGGTCTGACCGTCGTCGTCGAGAGCGACGACAATGTCTCCCGTTACCCTTGAGAAGCCCGCCATAAGAGCCGAGTGCTGACCGAAGTTCTTCGACAAATCAACTCCGAGAACACGGGGATTCTGCTTTGAGATTTCTTCTATTTTCTTAAAAACTCCGTCGGGGGAGCTGTCGTTGACGAGTATTACCTCATAGTCATACCTGCCGTCCGCCGTGACTGTCTCGTGGATCTCGTCGATTACGGAGCCGATCGTTTTCTCCGAGCGGTAGCAGGGAATGACAAATGAAAGCTTTTTCATTAATTATCCTTCTTCCAATCTTCCTTTAGTATCGCCATAAATACCATATCATACGCCTTGCCGTCAATAATGACGTCCTGACGGAATTTCCCCTCGAACTTAAAGCCCGCGTTCTCGTAGCTTTTGATCGCGCGCTCGTTGTCGGCGAAAACCCTGAGGTAGACCCTGTTCATTTTGAGCTCCTCAAAGGCGTAGTCAAGCGCCAGCTTTGCCGCCTGTGAGCCTGCGCCCTTTCCGCGGCAGCTCTCGTCGCCGATAAAGATTCCGTACTCGCACTTTTTGTTGACGCGGTCGATATCCTGAAAATACACCGAGCCCACGTCCCGTCCGTCGAGGGTGATTATGAACTGGACAACCTCTCCCGAGGCGACCTTCTCCTCAAACCAGCGAAGGTGACCCTCCTCGGTGAGCGGAGTCCTGTAGATAAAATAGCTCATAACCGAGGGTGAATTCCTCCACCTTACAATATTTGAAGCGTCCTCGCGCGACGCGGGTCTGATTGTGACGTTACTCATTCTTAAAAAAATCCTTTATCTTTTCGATTATATATGTCAGCTCGTCGTCCCCGAGTCCGTAGAACATGGGAAGTCTGACAAGTCTTTCGCTTATATTTGTTGTGTACCTGTCCTCTCCGTGGAAGCGGCCGAACCTGAGTCCCGCCTCGGCTGAGTGCAGGGGAACGTAGTGGAACACAGCCATAATCCCGTTTTCCTTCAGGTAGGAGATAAAGCGGGTTCTTGTGTCCAAATCCTTGAGCAACAGATAAAACATATGCGCGTTGTGGGTGCAGTCGGCGGGTATCACGGGTCTTTCGACAAAGCCCTTCTGCTCGAGCTCCTCAAACGCCTCGTAATACCTGTTCCAGCTTCTGAGACGGTCGTTGTTGATTTCCTCCGCCTTTTGGAGCTGAGCCCAGAGGTAGGCGGCGTTCATATCGCTGGGAAGGTAGGAGGAGCCGTAGTTGACCCAAGTGTACTTATCGATCTGACCGCGCAGAAAACGGCTTCTGTTAGTACCCTTTTCGCGCAGGATCTCGGCGTCGCCGACCTTGCTTTCGTCCTTAATGAGAATCGCTCCGCCCTCACCCATCGAGTAGTTCTTTGTCTCGTGGAAGGAGTAGCAGCCGTAGTCTCCGATAGCTCCGAGAGCTCTGCCCTTGTATTCGGACATTACGCCCTGAGCCGCGTCCTCAACGACAGCGAGGTTGTGTCTTTTCGCGATATCGAGGATAGTGTCCATCTCACAGGCAACGCCCGCGTAGTGAACGGGAACGATAGCCTTTGTTTTGTCGGTAATTGCGTCCTCAATGAGGGTTTCGTCGATGTTCTTTGTGTCGGGACGGATATCGACGAACACTATTTTTGCCCCGCGCAGGACAAAGGCGTCCGCGGTTGAGACAAAGGTGAACGAGGGCATAATAACCTCGTCGCCCTCCTTTATGTCGAGCAGGAGAGCCGCCATTTCGAGCGCGTGAGTACAGGAGGTTGTGAGCAGAGCCTTTGAGGTCTTTGTTTTCTGCTCAAGCCACGAATTACACTTAGATGTAAACGGTCCGTCTCCGCAAATCTTCTGGTTTTCGACGGCCTCTCGAATATATCCGAGCTCCGTTCCCAGAAAAGGAGGTCTGTTGAAAGTAATCATTTAATATCCCTTTCCATACTTATCCATTTTAACTATTCTTATTCAGTAAACATTATATTATACAGGTTTTTAAAAGTCAACAAAATAGAATATTTTCGTGATAAACAACAAAGTTTTTTAAAACGAAGGACTTAATATGAATAAACAGGCAGATACAAACGCAAAATCAGGAGCCGTCGCTGACGGCTCCCGATCATTAATCAATTATCAATTTGTTCAGTCGTTTCCCTCAAAAAGCCACATAAGCTCTTCTCTTGTCATACCGCTGTTTCTGGAAATCTCGTCGTTCGGGATCACCCTGAGCACCTTGCCGTTGTAGCGGGATACGAGCACGCTCGACTTTTTGCCGTCGATTTCAACGAACTCCTCGCTGTACTGCTCGTCGAGCGGAACCTGCTTGGGCAGGTTAAACTTCTCGGTGAGCGAGCCTGTCGGACAAAGCTGTACGCAAAGACCGCAGTTGTTGCACTTGGTCTGATCGAGCGGAAGCGCGAACGCGGGGCTTACGTCGGTCTTGAAGCCTCGTCCCATAAGTCCGATAGCGTGGATGTCCATAACCTCGCGGCAGCTTCTTACGCACAGTCCGCAGAGGATACACTTGGAGGTGTTTCTCTCAATAAAGGCGTTCTCGTCGCGGCTGTACTTCTGAGGCATTTCGCCCTTGAAGCGCTCGGGGTTGATATCGTAGCGCTGAGCGACGTTTAAGAGCTTACACTTGTAATACTCGCGGCAGCCGCACTCGAGACAGCGGTTCGCCTCTTCCTTAGCCTCCTCCTCGGTAAAGCCGAGGCTTACCTCGTCGAAGCTCTTGTTTCTTACCTCGGGAGCGAGCACCTTCGGTGTGAGACGGCTCTTCTTCTCGCGGTCGGAGTAGTCGATCGTGCTCTCGTCGCGCTTGCTGATATAGGGGATTCGGGTCTCAACGTCGATTCCGTTGAGATAAGCGTCGACCGCCTTGACACAGCGGTCAGCCTCGCCGATAGCCTCGATCGCTATTGAAGCGCCGCGGTTCGTAGCGTCGCCGATCGCGAACACACCCTCAATCGAGGTTGTGAAGAAGTCGGGGTCGGCGGTTATATTGCCTCTCTCGTTGAGCTCGAGCTCCTGAACGTCCTCCTGAACGAGCTTCTGACCGATTGCGAGGATAACGCTGTCAACGGCGATTTCCTCCGTCTTGCCCTCAACGGGAACGGGTCTGCGTCTGCCCGAAGCGTCGGGCTCGCCGAGCTCCATGATTTGCAGGGTGATCGAGCTGACCTTTCCGTTTTCGCCGTTGAACGAAAGCGGGTTTGTCAGGAACTTGTATACTACGCCCTCTTCCTCGGCCTCGTTGATTTCGAGCTCGTCGGCGGGCATTTCGTTTCTTGTACGTCTGTAGACTACGTAAACCTCCTTGGCTCCGAGTCTGACGGCTGTACGGCAGGCGTCCATAGCTGTGTTGCCGCCGCCGCAGATCGCGACCTTCTCGCCGATTTCAAAGGGATTGCCCTTGATTACGCTTCTGAGGAAGTCGATACCGCCGTAAACACCCTCGAGCTCCTCGCCCTTTGTACGCATTGAGCTGCTCTTCCAAGCGCCGACAGCGACGATAACCGCGTCGTTCTCTTCTTTGAGAGACTTGATTGTAAAGTCAACGCCGAGCTTCTTGTTGTTGAGAAGCTTAACGCCTGTTTTCTCGATAATCGCGATTTCCTTGTCGAGAACCTCCTTGGGGAGTCTGTACTGAGGAATACCGTAGCGCAGCATACCGCCCATTTTCTCCATCATATCGTAAACGGTTACGCTGTGACCGAGCTGAGCAAGATAGTAAGCCGCTGTGAGACCCGCGGGGCCGCCGCCGATGATCGCGATCTTTTTGCCTGTTGCGGGCTTTACGTCGGGGACATAGGACTCAGCCTTTAAGTCCATATCCGCCGCGAACGCCTTGAGCTGAGCGATGTTGATAGGCTCCTCGACGTTCTTTCTTCTGCACGCCTTCTCGCAGGGGTGCGGACACACGCGTCCGATTGACGCGGGAAGCGGGATTTTATTCTTAATGAGCTTTAAGGCGGACTCGTACTCGCCGTTGGCAATCAGTCCGACGTAGCCCTGACAGTCTGTTCTCGCGGGACAGTTGAGCTGACACGGAGCCACGCAGTCGCCGTCATGAGCCGACATAAGCAGCTCCATGGCAACCTTTCTTGACTGAACGACTCTTTCACTCTCTGTGTTTATGTTCATTCCCTCGCTGACCTTTGCCGAGCAGGAACGTAGAAGCTTCGGGATTCCCTCAGCCTCAACCACGCAAAGTCCGCACGCGCCGTAGACCTCGACAGCCTCGTCGTAGCATAGAGTCGGGATATAGATTCCCGCGCCTCTCGCGGCTTCAAGAATTGTTGAGCCCTCTGCAGCCTGAACGGCCTTGCCGTTAATTGTAAGATTAACCATAGTATACCCTCCTTATTCCTTCACAATCGCGCCAAAGCGGCAGCTCTGGAAGCACTTTCCGCACTTGATACACTTCTCTGTGTTGATAACGTGAGGATTCTTAACAGTGCCCGAAATCGCGTCAACGGGGCAGTTTCTCGCGCAGAGAGTACAGCCCTTACACTTGTCGGCGATGATTCTGTACTCAATAAGGTCTGAGCACTCGCCCGCGGGACACTTCTTTTCTTTTATATGAGCCTCGTACTCGTCGCGGAAATAGCGGATGGTTGTGAGTACGGGGTTGGGAGCTGTCTGACCGAGACCGCACAGCGCGCCATCCTTGATTGAGTAGCAAAGCTCCTCGAGAAGCTCGATGTCGCCTTCCTTGCCCTCGCCCTTGGTGATTCGCTCGAGCATTTCGAGCATACGCTTTGTGCCGATTCGGCAGTGGATACATTTTCCGCAGCTCTCCTTGGCTGTGAAATCGAGGAAGAACTTAGCCATTCCGACCATACAGGTGCTCTCGTCCATTACAACCATTCCGCCCGAGCCCATGATAGCGCCCGTGGCTCCGAGAGCCTTGTAGTCGATTACGGTGTCGATAAGGTCGGCGGGGATACATCCGCCCGAGGGACCGCCCATCTGAACAGCCTTGAACGGCTTGTCGGTTTTCATACCGCCGCCGATGTCGAAGATAACATCACGAAGCGTCTTACCCATCGGAATCTCGACGAGTCCCGAACGCTTGACCTTACCCGTAACAGCGAATACCTTTGTACCCTTTGAGCCCTCTGTGCCCATAGCGGCAAACGCCTCGCCGCCGTTGTTGATGATCCACGCGACGTTTGCGAAGGTCTCAACGTTGTTTATATTGGAGGGCTTTCTCCAGAAGCCCGACTGAGCGGGGAACGGAGGCTTGAGTCTCGGCATACCTCTGTGACCCTCGAGAGACTCGATAAGCGCGGTCTCCTCGCCGCATACGAACGCGCCCGCGCCCGCCTTGATCGTAAAGTCACAGCTGAAATCGGAGCCGAAGATGTTCTCTCCGATTATGCCCTTCTCCTCATCCTGCTTTATAGCGTTCTTGAGACGCTTGATAGCGAGCGGGTACTCGGCTCTTACGTAAACGACCGCGTGCTTCGCGCCGATAGCGTAAGCTCCGATAAGCATACCCTCAATGAGGTTGTGCGGGTCGGACTCGATTACGGCTCTGTCCATGAACGCTCCGGGGTCGCCCTCGTCGGCGTTACAGATGAGGTACTTTTCCTCTCCCTCGCTCTGACGGGCGGCGTTCCACTTGAACCATGTCGGGAAGCCCGCGCCGCCTCGGCCCGCGAGACCCGAGGTCTTGATAATCTCGATAACCTCCTCGGCAGTGCCCGAGAGAGCCTTTTTGAGGGCGGTGTAGCCGCCGGCGTTTATGTAAGCCTCGATTTGCTCGGGGTTTATAATTCCGCAGTTGCGAAGCGCGATACGGGTCTGCTTTGAAAGAAACTCGCTGTCCTCGTCGCTTACCCTGAGCTTTTCGACAAAGGAGATGTCGCCGCTCCCGACGTAGGATGCGATCGCCTCGGCGTCGCTTTCGCTGACCTTAACGAGTCTTGTGAGGTTGTTTTCATCGTCGTAAATATCGACGATAGGCTCGAGGTAGCACATTCCGATACAGCCCGTGATCGAGATGTCGGCGCTGTTAAGGCCTGTGCCGAGGAGAGCCTTTCTTACCTTTTCGGCGCCCGCGGCGATTCCGCAGGAGCCCTGTCCGATTACTATTCTCACTGTGCGGCCTCCCTCAACTCTTTAAGAATTTTCTTTGTCTTGTCAGGGGTCAGGCTGCCGTATGTGTCCTCGTTAACCATCATAACGGGAGAAAGCGAGCAGCAGCCGAGACAGGCGACGCATTTGAGCGAGAAAAGTCCGTCCTCGGTTGTCTGACCGTCCTCGATACCCAGCTCATCCTTGATTGTCTGTAAGATAAGCTCAGAGGAGTTAACGTGACACGCAGTGCCCTGACAGAGCATGATCAGGTACTTGCCCACGGGCTCAAACCTGAACTGTGTGTAAAAGGTACCAACGCCCATAATCTCAGAGGTCGCGATTCCCGTTTTCTCGGAAATCAGCTCAATAGCCTCTCGGGGAAGGTATCCGTAGATATCCTGAGTGTTTTGTAAAATGGTGATAAGACTGCCCTTTACCGACGCGTATTCCTCAAGAACACCGTCGAGAAGCGACAGGTCGACCTTCTGTTTTTCCATTTACTGACCTCCTTAGTCATAATACCAAATGATTATACCATATATGAAAGTTTTTAGCAATAACTTGCAAATAAAAAAATATATTGAAATAATAACATTTATATTTACTTTTTTTGGATTATATGTTAATCTAAAAGCATACTAAGCCAAGGAGGTAAGCGTATGAAAAAGATAGTTTTGGTAGGAACGGGAATGGTTGGAATGAGCTTCGCTTACGCGGCTCTGAACCAGAACCTCTGCGACGAGCTTGTGCTCTGCGACATCAACGAAAAACGAGCGATCGGCGAGGCAAAGGACCTCAATCACGGGCTCGCATTTTCAAAGACGAGTATGACTATTTACGCGGGCAAGTACTCGGACTGCGCGGACGCGGATATCGTCGTTATCTGCGCGGGAGTCGGTCAGAAGGCGGGAGAGACAAGGCTCCAGCTTCTGCAGCGCAACCTCGAGATTTTCAAAACGATCGTCAACCCCATCGTCGAGAGCGGCTTTAACGGAATCTTCCTCGTCGCCACCAACCCCGTCGACCTTATGACAAGAATCACGAGAAAGCTCTCGGGCTTTCCGAACAACAAGGTCATCGGAACAGGCACCACGCTCGACTCGGCGAGACTTCGTTTCCTCCTCGGAGACTACTTCAGCATTGACCCGAGAAACATCCACGGCTACGTAATAGGCGAACACGGCGACAGCGAGTTTGTCCCCTGGTCGCAGGTCACAATCGGCCCTAAGCCGATCAGAGACGAGCTTATGGACAACCCCGAGTACAAAATGGAGGACCTCGTCAAAATCGAGGACGACGTCAGACACGCCGCCTACGAGATTATTGAGGCAAAGGGAGCCACATACTACGGTATCGGAATAGCGATTTGCAGGGTAGCGAGGGCAATCCTGCAAGACGAAAACTCCATCCTCACAATAAGCGCGAGAATGGACGGTGCCTACGGTCTGGACAAGGTATACGCGGGCAGTCCGTGTATTGTAAACAAAGACGGCGCTGTCAGAAGAATCGAGCTCACCCTTATGAACAACGAGATGAAAAAGCTCAAGGAAAGCTGCGCGCTGCTCGACGAAACCTTTAACGGACTCGAGTTTGACAAGCCGAAGGAAGAATAAACAGCTATAAATATGAAAGGTCGGACAGGAATTGAACTGTCCGACCTTTTTGTTTTGTTTTCCGATTCAGCTCTCGTCAAAATGAGTAACGACGATATACGCGATCTCCGAATCGCACATAAACACGATGTCGTAGTCCCCCGCGCGGAATTTTGCCGAGGGAACAGTCGCCGCGGCGTTCGGAACGCTGAACTGAGCGGGAGAAAGCCTTTCGTCAAACGCCGAAGCCTCTTTGATATCCTGAACGGTCATCTCGCTGTACGCCATCGCCGCCCTGTGCTCAAGACAGAGAACCCGAACCTCTTCGTTGAGCTCATCCAGATTAGAGCTCACAAAGAAGCTGATTTTCTCGTCAAGCACAAACCTGCTCCTTATGCCCTCGGTCGAGATTTCGAGACCGTTCTTCGACTCGAGAATCCTGTCGCCGTCGAGCCTGAGCCCGTCGAGCCTGAAGGGGTTGTTTTGTGAGGCTGTGACAATCTTGCCCAGCACGAAGCTGTCCGCGGACGCGCCCGTTGCTGAAATCGAATTGTCGTTTTTGTTATCGTTCTTACCCTCTGACTGAGAATTCTCCGACGGAGCGTTGACCGCTACAGCGCCGCCGCTTACGCAGGAACTGAGCAAGCAAGCCACAGCTATGCAAATAAATAGTACGAATAGCTTTTTCATAAATTTCACATCATTTCCGGGAAGTATACTTCCCTACCTTGATTATAACGGCAACAAATTGAATTGTCAATACAATTATGTTTGATTTGTACATAATTACAAATAGACTCACTGATTTTTAACACCCTTTAAACAGTTTTACAAATTATGGGTATTCGGCGCTTCAACACAATCCCCGAGTCCTCACAAAAAACATTGTCATTCGTCGTATAATCGTGCCGTTTGTCGGTTTTTTCAACAAAGGCGTTAAACAAATGATAGAATAAAGCTGCACAAAAGGAAAGGGGTGGAGCTCAACGTGAAAATCAAGACAAACACAAACTCACTCAACGCCAAGGCAAGGACGGTTGAGGAGTCGATTCAAAACGTAGAGAGAATGATAAACAAGCTCGAGAGCGATTACACCGAGCTGGACGCGATGTGGGACGGTCCCGCAAGCGAGGTATACGGGGCAGTCTTTAAAAACGACATCCGGATACTGAAACGCTGCGCGGTAAAGCTCAGAGCAATAAACGCCTACGAAAAGGACGCGAAGAATAAATACGAAAGCTGCGAGATTCGGGTCGAATCCGAAATCGCCTCGGCAGGCTGACAGGAGAACAATTATGAGTGATTTTGTAATAAAGGTATCGCCCGAGGTAATGATAAGCCAGGCAAATCTGGTATCATCGGGCGTGGACAGTATCAGACGCTCGTTTGAGCAAATCACAAGAGCGGTCTACTCGACAAGAGAATTCTGGGAAGGGGAGGCAAGCGAGCTTCACATCAGGAACTACTCCAAGCTCGAGCCGAAAACAGAAGAGGCTCTGAAACGGTTGAAGGAGCACCCGACAGACCTTTTAAAAATGGCTGACATCTACAAGACAGCGGAAAGCAAAAGCGCTCAGACCGCAAGCGCGCTTCCGTCGAACGTAATATCATAGGAGAAAAGCGATGGCAAAGACATTATTTGAAATCCGGATGGATTATTTAAAGGCGCTGAGAGAGGCAGCCGTCCTTGAGAAAATCGCGGAAAACGTGATTAACTGCACGAAACAGATCGCTGAGCAGAAGCTTTATCTCTCAAACGCGTGGGAGGGCGAAAACTCCCGAGCCTTCAACCTCAAGGTCGATTCTCAGGCTCAGGCGATAAAAAAGAACGCCGAAAGGGTGTACAAAATAGCCGAAACGGTCAGACGGATCGCTAAACGCACCTACGAAACAGAAAAGAAAGCGATAGAAATATCAAGAAAAAGAACCTACACCGGGTAGAAACAGAGTGAGGTAGACCAATGAGTCAATTTGCTATAAATACAAAAAAGACCCGGCAGGCAGCCGAAAACCTAAAGCCGACAACGGCTAGGCTGGACACCTGCGCCGACAACCTCGACAAATCGCTGGGCAGACTGAACGCGATAGACTTTCACTACGCCGACGAAGCGATCCGCGCCTGCGCCAAATCAATTCGGGCTCAGGCCCGCAGGACAGAGCGGCTCCGTTTTTCGCTCGAAAAAATAACCGAGCTATACGAAAGCACCGAGAGAAGCATAGTTTCAAAAGGAGACATCCCCTCCTCGGGAGCGGAAAATTCTGTCGTTGTACAATTCAGTTCAATTGAAGAGCTTCTCAGACTGCTTTCAAAGTTCGGTATCCTTGTCGGAGCGGCAACGCTGAAAAGCTTTATAGAAGGTCTTTTCAAATACAGAGACGAGGACGGAGTCTACCGCGTAGACTCAATCCTGTTTGACAAGTGGGGACAATACGGCGGCGATCAGGGCGATATGATTTATGACTATCAAAAAAACTTTCTCCGCAGAAGGAAAATCTCAAAATGGATAAAAGAGTATTTCCCGGATATGACTCCCGAGCAAATCTCCTATTATCTCGCGAGATTCAACTCGGAGGGCTGCGGCTATATTGCCATGACAAACACGATTCTGATGCAGTACGAAAACGACCCCAAGGGCTTCGAGAAAACCTTCGGGTTCCCGATGTACGACTCAAACGGCGACTTGAACTACGACAGGCTGGCTCTCGACCTCTATGTCTACACCGACAAAAACAATCTCGCCGTTGAGTTCGGCAACGGTACATACGAGGAGGACTGGCAGAATATTATGAGCAGCTACCTCGGCGAAAAAGGAGTCAAAGTCCGAACGGATATTGACGTTGAGGTAACACCCGAAAACTTCAGACAGATTACCGAAAGCGGCGGCAAGGTCATCGTCGGACTTCGCTACGACAACATTTACAACAATGACGGCGCGCATTACATCAACGGCGGACACGCAATGACTGTTACGGGCTGTACCGACGACGGCAGGCTGATTGTTTCGAGCTGGGGAAAACAGTACTACATTAACGCTTCCGAGCTTGACGGCAACGACAGATTTGCGGTAATATATTTTGAGTGATACAATAATCACACTGTCGGATTTAAGTGTCCGGGCTTGTTTCGGAAACACCGCTTTACACCCTATCAGCCCACGATAAGGCTGTAAAGATTTATAAGAATATTTGTGGGCGGAAAGGCTATGGCGACTGTAATGAATATTAAACAGGAATTTGAGACAATCAAGGTTCCGTCCGCGGAAGAGCTCAGAGCTATATCAAAGGACGAAGGACTTCTCTTCCCCGAGAAAATCGACGATGATTTCGCGAGACTCTCCTACGGCTATCAATACCTGTTCGGCAGATACCTTATTCTCCAAACGGGACTCGACAAGCTCGACAAAAGAATCGCCGAAAATGAGATTCTTCCCTGTCCGGGGGACAAAATGGAGTTTTACCAAAAATACGATTCAACAGGTCTAAAGTACTTTTACCTCCGCTGTTCAGCCAGAATCGACAGGCTCAGCGACAGCGAGCTTGAAAGGCTCAAAAAAGCCCTCGGCTCACAGGACGACGAGGGCTGGACAGAAGCAATGAGGTTGATTTCCTCCACGATGAAAAAAGTGATGGCGGTCTGTCCCGACAAGCCCGACACGGTTTTCATTTTGAAAAACACCTACTTCTCCGAGTACAGGGCATACGGCGACAGCCTTCCCGTCGTCGTAAAAACATACCCCGAGTACGACGAAAACGGAAACCTTGTCTCCGAGGAAAAGGAAGAACTGAGACAGTCTATCATCCTCTCGCTGTGCGAAAGTCTGGCGGACGCGCTCTCACAAGACCTCGGATTCAGAGTCTCCCCCATTTTCCCGACAATATAATATGTACCAGATAAACGCCGCGGTCAGTCTAACGACCGCGGCGAAGCTGTCTTATATGAAACGGGCAGTTTCCCGTAAAGGAAAACAGACCCTCCGTATAATCGGAAGGTCTGAAAACAGTTTATATTGTTGCCAAATTGGCATTCTTATAGCTGTCGTCGTCGGTCACTTCTTTGATAACGCGAATAAATTCAGGAAACACAATGTCCGCGTTTTCATCGCTCATTTCTATTTCCGCAATAGCTTTGTCATTCCAAAACGGATAGACGTCAATTTCAAAATATTGGTTGGCGTAGGTCAGACAATAGCGGTCCTTTCGGATTTGGCGTTTGGAAGTATCAGCGTTCATCAACAACGTAAGATATTCGTCCTTGCTTAGCCGTTTTTCAATTTCCACCCGCTTTAAACCGCTGATTCTGCGCTTGGTCGTTTTGAAATATATGTAGTGCCCGTTTTGACCGCGCTGACGAACGCGCACCTCGTTGTCGTCGTCGGCGTTGAGATAGGTTTGGATAATTTCAATCCGTTCGCAGTTGGGCAGGCTGTCGAGCAACTTTAAATCGGGATATTCGATCAGGAATTTTCGCTCTATTTCAAACGGCTCAGGCTCACCCAGGAAAGAGGATATTTCTGACAGCAAGCGGTTGATTTTAACCTCAAAGTTGCTGCTGTTGTCAATTACCCTCAGGTGCGGATGACCTGTCCACGCGGCTATCAGCTTGTCGTCCAGCTCCGCCGCTTCCTCGGGGGTTTCGCTGCGCGCCGTGTTGTTTGCGGTGGTGTAAAACTCCGCCGCGCCCTTTGCTGCTGTCACCAAATGGAATACGGCATCATAATTGTCGCGCAAATCGATTTCGTTGGTTTGCAGTGTACGCAGCACCTGCGCGAACTCCGGAGCTTCCATATATCCCTTGTTGTCGAGCGCGCCGCGGTCGCAGACGATCAACACCTTTTGGTTATCCATGGTTTGGGCAGCTTGTTCAAAAACACGTTCCTTTTCCAATTGCAGCTTCATCTGACAGATTTGATAATCCTTGTTGCTGCCGCACGTCCACGGCGCCACGCCGCCGGTAATCAACTCGGTAGCGGTTTCGGGAATAAACAGCACCGTGTAGCCTATTTCGGTAAAATACCGCTGGATACGGCTCATGGCTGTAGATTTTCCGGCGCATGGACCGCCGGTGATAACGATTTTTATAATGTCCTG
Organism: Ruminococcus sp.; assembly: GCA_017384945.1. Classification (GTDB taxonomy): domain Bacteria; phylum Bacillota; class Clostridia; order Oscillospirales; family Acutalibacteraceae; genus Ruminococcoides. The sequence goes on from JAFNSO010000032.1 coordinate 22,235, forward strand.
TGGCATAGGTTCCTCCTTGCCGCTCAGCAGCTCGTCGACAGAGATGTCGTAGATTGCGGCCAGCTTGCGTAAAACGTTGGTACCGGGCTTAGCGGCGCCTGTTTCCCACTTGGAAACCGCTTTGTTGGTAACGCCCAAAAGCTGTGCCAAATCCGATTGTGAATAGCCCGCCTGTCGACGGTAATCATAAAGCGTCCGGCCAAAGGTGTAGTCGTTCATACGCTCCGCCTCCTTACGAGTTTATCATAACATAACCCAAAAGCTTTGTCCACCGCTCTCTATCGAATTAAGGTAGATTTGTGTATCCCTCTCCGAAAACCGCAGTGGTCTAAAAGAAACAGACCCTCCGTATAAACGGAAGGTCTGATAAATAACCAAAAAAAGAAAACTACCGCCTCGGAATATAAAAAGTTTATGTCCCTACTCGGTAGTTTTTTCTCCAAGTCATCTGCCATTGCAAAGTTAAAAATCGATAAGCCGTTATCGAATATCGGAGCGGGCTGGATAATCTTTCCTGTGTGATTGTCACGCAGTACACCAAAGTTTCCGAAGTGTCTGTCCTCGTTGTATAATAAATCTTCACCTTAAAGCAAAAAATCCTAATGATAGTATCAATGTGTGTATAGACAAGGATGCCCGAACATCACTTGATGTTGAGTTTTATCTTCACATATTATCTGTTGAACATAACATATCATTTAACAACAAAATCGCCGGTTCTATACTTTCGATAACTTCCCGTTCATCCAATGACGTTTCTATAATGACAGAAGTATTCTCGGGCGTAAAGATTTTTCGTGCGGTTTCGGAAAGCTCGCGCAGAGTGATTCTTTTATACTTTTCCATACAGCTTTTCGGTTCGGACACGACTGCTCCATCAAGAGAGAAATCGAAAAAAATATAATCGTCGCTCAAAAACTGAGTATCATCATAATCCTTCAAGAAGTTATCGGTAAAAAAAACGATATTTTGCTCATACCATTCGTTTTCAATCTTTTGTTTCAGCATATTCAGCGTTTCTGCAAAAATCACCGCGCTTCTATTCAACTTTGCGTTTTCTATCGAATAGCGAATATTAATTCTGTGAAAACCGTAAGCGGAATAAATATTACAGAATACTTCATCGGTTAGCTTTGTTTGATTACTAAGTCGGTCGTTCAGTAAAGAAGCATAACCGCTACCCAACATACAGGAAAGAAACCTCGCCGCTTCATAATCACATTCAAGCGTAACGTCAAAGCAAAAGCAAATATCTGAGGTCGCTCCCTCTGCATCAAAAACGCTCCAGCGATTATGAATGTTCCTGTCGGCAAAATGAATCGGCTTAATTATCTTATTCTTTTTTTGTGTTCCAAATGAAGTGAGCTGTTCAAGTATCGTTTTCGCCACCGCAAAATCATTATCCGCATAAGCTCCGACAATGGTTACAAATGAATTTGCCAGGCAAAAGTACGCGCGTTTAAAATCGTTTATCTGATTCGCTGTCAAGGCAGTCACCGATTCGATTGTTCCCATATTTGATTCTGCAAAAACAGTGTCCTTATAATATACTCGATTCAGCCAAGCTTCATAGGATTCGGTATCATATTTGATCTGATTCAACACGATCTGCTTTTCAGGCTCGATCATATCGGCACTCCAATTGAACTCATGCAGAACACGTGTAATAATATGAAACGCTTCCAAAAAGAAACGCGGAACAACCGTTATTCTAAAGGTTACCGTGTCTCCGTATGTGCTGCCGCGCATCTCAGACCCGATTCTATATGTCGCAGAAGATAAATCTCTATATGATAAATCGTCGAGCTGTCTAAAGAATAAATGTTCAATCAAATGAGAGATACCTGCTGTATTTTCCGTTTCAAACACGCGACCCGCGCGAAAGCTGACGCTGATCGTTACACTGTGTAAATTTGGCAGTTGTTGGCATACCAAGCGAATCCCGTTGGATAATATAATATCTTTCTTCATCTAATCATCCCTGTAATTATCTTATTACTTTGATTTCTATACCTAATACACCATCCTAATTCTCCTTCCATTATTACTTCTCTTCAGTGCTGCTTTCCAATCTCTTTATCTCTCTGTCAAAATCAGATATTATCTTCTGTGTTTTATTAAACTCGTCATATTCCCGATACGCCTTTTCTAATGCTCTTTTATGAGATACTTTGCCGTTGTCTGGGAGTATATCATAACGGCGGAAAGCTAAAAACTCGTTGACGCTGCTCTCAAATTCTTCCATAGTAAAGGTGTTTTCTCGTTCAATCAAATCTTCTATGTAGTCAAAGTAGCCTGTCACCGCTCGCTCTAACTGACGGATTTGCTTTTCCTCCAAATAGTTCTTCGCAATGGCGACGTCGGATTTCAAAATCCGTCCGTCGGGTGCGTTTTTCCAAGTCGTCAGTCCCATATGTTCTTTGCTTTTATCGGCACTGTCATAAATAATTTCAGCGGCGGTCTGATTGGTGATCGCATAATGGAATTTGTTCTGCACGGTTGCGTAAAAGCGCTTTGTAACGTCGGAGGTTTTGTCGTAATCAATACTGCACTCGGCGAATATATCTGTAATTTGCTGCCAGATCCTGCGCTCGCTCGCACGAATAGAGCGAACTCTTTCAAGCAGCTCTCGGAAGTAATCTTTACCGAAGGCGGCCTCGCCCTGTTTGAGCCTGTCATCATCCAGCGCAAATCCTTTAATCATATACTCTTTTAATACGCCCGTAGCCCACTGCCTGAAATGTGTAGCACGTTTGGAGTTGACACGGTAACCAACGGAAATGATAGCGTCCAGATTAAAGAAGTCTATGTTGCGTTTTACCTGACGACTGCCTTCAGTTTGAACTTGTGCAATTTTTGCACAAGTTGAGTTTTCGGTTAATTCTCCGCTTTCATAAATGTTCTTTAAATGCTTATTGATAACACTTCTGTCAACTTCAAACAGCTCCGCCATCGACTTCTGTGTCAACCAAATTGTTTCATCCTTTATTACAGCGTTGACGGTTACTTCTTCGTCAGCCGCTTTATATATCAAAAAATCAAATCCGTTGCTCATAGTTTTAACCTCATATTTTTATCACTTTGATTTCGATCCCCAACACCCCATATTTGTTTTGCTGTTTAGGCGTATAATACAAATCCATATCTTCCGGTTTGGCGGTGTCTTTAGCCGCTTTGGTATATCCGCATTTCAACAAGGGCAATTTCTGATACAATTCAGCGAAAGAATCAAATTTGTGTAAAGCAATCACTTCTGCAATTAGCTTTTCACCGGTTTTGGTTTGAGTAAACTCGATCCTGTCGCCGACTTTTATTATTTGCCGCTTTTCGTCATTCAAGCGTAATTCGATTGTCTTTTGACCGCTGCGTATCATTTCAAACGGTTCGGGATTCAGATTCATTTTGTGAGTTTTAAAGTAATCCTCTTTCAATATTGCGTATCGGCTTATGTCGCAAATCCCCTGCATATTTTTGCCTG
>JAFNSO010000033.1 GCA_017384945.1 Ruminococcus sp.
GCTAAAAGAAACGACTTGCCACAGCATTGCTATGTCCGTCTTGCTTCTAAATCTGAGGAAGATTGAGAAGTTGAGGGCGGAGATGTTATGGCTGATTATCCGCAGTTTGAAATTGGGGGTTGTTCAGTAGATATTAATTATATTCGCGGATCTTTGTTTGCGGTGTGGTTATCTCCGGTTGTCGTGATTTTGATAATCAACATCGCCGGAGTTATAAGAAGACGCAAACAGCTTTCAAAACGCTGTTTTATTGCGCTGATGGTCTATCTGCTGCCGATGACAGTCTCGGTATTCTTTCATATGTTCTTCGAAGCAGAGATATATGTTGTTATCTGTATGGCGTTGTTTGCGCTGATAATGTTTGGTCTGATTCTTGCGGATAATATGGACCGATTTATGCGTCAGCAACGCGAAATCGCCAACCAGCGCACCGAATTGATGGTTCTGCAAATGCGCCCTCACTTCATTTGCAATACCATGATGGGCATTTACTACCTATGCGACCAAGACGCTGAAAAGGCAAAGCAGGTCACGCTGGACTTCACAACCTATCTGCGCAAAAACTTCACCGCCATCGCAAGTGAGAACACCGTTCCCTTTACGGCGGAGCTTGAGCATACCCGCGCTTATCTTGCCGTAGAACAGGCACAGTTTGAGGATGACCTGATAGTCAGCTTCGATACCCCCCACACGATGTTCCGTATTCCGCCGCTGACGTTGCAGCCAATCGTTGAAAACGCTGTCAAGCACGGATTAAGGGCAACCAAAGAGCCGCTTCATGTCTTTGTGCTGACCCGAAAGACGGAGACCGAAAGTGAGATCATCGTGGAGGATGACGGCGCAGGCTACGCCCCGAAAGACGACAACGAGCCGCATATCGCGCTTAACAATATCCGTCACAGGCTCGAAATGATGTGCAAGAAAAGCTGGAAATCGCGCCGCGTGAGGAAGGTGGCACGACGGTCAGGGTGACGATCCCCAATCAAGCCTATGAAGAATCCTGACTGTTTCAAAAAATGATAATAAAACGGCAGCGCCGCATGATGATTTGCGGTGACTGCCGTTTTTTGCACGCTCCGTCGCGGAATTTATTATAAAATAAAATCCCTATTAAAAGCATACATAAGCTTTTAATAGGGATTTCAGGAGGGATAGTTTGACAAAATATTAAATTTGTCAGGTATTGGTATCAATCATCGTTCGTTTCAACTTTTTTAATGGCTGAGCTTACATCCTTCGAGAGCTCCATTTTCTGGAAGTCTTCATTGTCGGTCAAGCACATATCAAATTCGGGAGTTATGTCGTACTCCACCTGAGCCGAGTCAAACGCGAGCTCGAGAATGTGACCGCCTTTTTTCTTGTCGTCGGAGATAAAGTGGAAGTGCCAGCCGGGGGTGTTAAGTCCGCCCATATAGTCGGGACAGTAGAGAGCTACAACGGTTCCCTTGACATTGTCGTAGTTAAATTCGCGCTGGTCTGTCGCGAGAGCCTTGTCGAGCGACTTGTAGGGCTTTTCCTGTTTTATTTCGCTGCGAACGTTCATCTTGCTGAATTCTCCGCTCAGCTTTACGAACGCGAACATATTCTTTCCGTTTTTCTCTACCGTCTTGGTGAGAGCGTCCTTCAAGGCGTTGATATCCTTGATGTTGCCGATATCTTCCTTGACGTCGCTGTCGAAGAAGGTGACGTTTGAGAAAGGTACTGTCTCGTCGTCAGCCGCGACCTGAACAGAGCCGTCGCCGAGAGCCTGATATACAGTGCCGTCGAGCACGATCATCTCGCCGTTTACGCCCTCAAAGGTTCCGATACCGATGTCGCCGTGTTCCTTGAGCTCGCTGACCTTGATTATACCGTCATAATAGCCCTGAGTAATCGACTGGAGCAGCGCGACCTGATAAATCGTTTCTCTGTTCGTTTCGGCGGTTTGCTTTGCAGCCTTATCTGCCGACTCGCTTTTGGTATCCTGCTGAGAGGAACAGGACGCAAATGACAGCAAAAGCGCCGCCGCTAAAATAATAGCCGATAATCTTTTCATTGTATACATCCTTTCATAATGCGGCTCGCCGCCGCGGTTTATCATTTAAAATATACTATAACACCCTAGACTTTTCAATACAGTGTGCCAAAATGGAACATATAATTTGTTATCGGTTGATTATGCGGTATTATGGATTTACGTCGGAAAAAGCTCTCCTGTTGTTCTCGGGATTCTGATAAAACAGTTTTTTCTCGGCATACATTTCCTCGTCGGCGAAGATAATAAGCTTTTCGGCGGAAACGCCTTCATGATCCGACGCTAAGGCGTAGCCGATAGAGAGGCTCAGCGTATGTATCAGCTTACCGTCCCAAGCGGCGGCTTCGTCCTCAAGCTGATAAACAAGGGCTTCTGCAAGAATACGGTCGGCTTTTGCCAGCACGATAAACTCGTCGCCGCCTGTCCGATAGCAAAGTCCGTGGGACTCAAATACCGTTTGTATACATTTTGCCGCGCCGCAAATCAGCTCGTCTCCCGCGGCGTGTCCGAGGGTGTCGTTAGCTGTCTTTAAGCCGTTGATATCAATGGAAAAGGCTGCAAAATCACTCGGAAGCGAACCCTGCGCGTTATATTCTTTTAAAGCCTTGGAATAAGCGTATCGGCTGAATATTCCTGTCAGAGAATCCTTGTTCAGCAGCTCGCGCTGTTTATTTATATGATCCTCGTCGTCGATGTGAACGTATTCAAGATAGTGGATATAAAGCATCAACGCGCCGAACGCCATGGAAAAGTAGGCGGTGCGGTAATCCTTGCCGAGTATCTCCTGAATCAATATACCGCTAAGCACCAGCGTCATTACGGAATAGAGGGAGTAGCGGTTCTGCTTTTGAAAGCACTTACCGTATTTTAGAAATTCGATGATAACAATAGCGATTGCAAACAAATAAATGATTATGTAGACAAAATAAAGCGGCCCGTGGTAATAGTTGCCGTTTCCGTCGATGGTTACCATCCAGCCGAAAAAGACGGCGATGATCTGGAATACCGTGTTTCCTATGAGAACGGCGTTAAGAAGCGTGAAGCCGCGGTTTCTCAGCTCCAACTGTCTGACAAACGCGCCGCCCGCAAGCGGCGTCAGGATATAGTCGGTACATTTGACAGCTAAAAGCAGCCAAGACGGAACCGCGGTGTTTCCGCTTAATTTTATCCCAATCCATTCCGCCGAGGCAGCAAGCCCGATGAGCAGATAAGTAATATAAAAAATGAGTTTCTGCTTTTTGGAGATTCTAGAATTATCATGCACCAATACGCAGAGAACACCAAGCGCCGCTATTGTGATAAGAGTAATGATTGTATAATAGTTGAGCATAAAACATTCTCCTAAAAAGGGGATGATACATAAAAATGTGAATATATAACTATATTATACTATTTTAAATCTTTTTTCAATAGGTGTTTCATTTTGAAACAGGGGGGTTCCAAATTGTCACATCTCTAAATTTACAAAAAATATTGTTTTTATGTATTGTTTTTGTGTATTGTTTTTGTTTATAATGTTATCAGGAAATGTATACCTAAACTGAGGAAAGGTTGTTGATGAAATATGATTTCTTTATTAATTTCTTTTGCTGTTTTGATTATCGGCTATTTTGTGTACGGAAGAGTGACCGAAAAGGTTTTTGCTCCCGATGACCGACAGACGCCCGCTGTCGCTATAAACGACGGCGTGGACTGCGTACCGATGAAAACTTGGAAGGCGTTCTTGATACAGCTTCTGAACATCGCGGGTACGGGACCGATTTTCGGCGCGCTCATGGGCGCGGTTTTCGGACCTGTGGTTTTCCTGTGGATCGTATTCGGTTCGATTCTCGGCGGCGCGGTACACGACTATATGAGCGGAATGATAAGCTCCCGTCACGAGGGCTCGTCAATCGCGGAATTATCGGGTACATATCTCGGAAAGGCGGCAAAATGGATTATGCGCGTCTTTTCGGTCGTGCTGCTGGTGCTGTGCGGAACTGTATTCGTCACCAGTCCCGCCGGACTGCTCGACAAGCTCACACCCGACTGGATGAACGGTACATTCTGGGCGGTAGTAATTCTCGCTTATTACCTGCTTGCGACACTTCTGCCGATCGACAAGCTTATCGGCAAGCTCTACCCGATTTTCGGCGTTTTGCTGATCGTTATGGCAGTCGCGGTTATCGGCGGAATCCTGTTCTCGGGCGGTAAATATACCATTCCCGAGATTTCTTTGCAGAACCTGCATCCAAACGGCACTCCGATCTGGCCTTATATGTTTATTACGGTAGCCTGCGGAGCTGTGTCGGGCTTCCACGCGACGCAGAGCCCGATGATCGCCAAGTGCATCAAAACCGAAAAGGAAGGCAGAAAGGTTTTCTACGGCGCTATGATATCCGAGTCTGTGATCGCGCTCGTATGGGCGGCGGCAGGCGTGTCCTTCTACGGCACTACTCAGCTTCTTAACAACGCGCTTGCAAACGGAGCGTCCAATGTAGTGTATGAGATCTCGACAGGCGTTCTCGGAATATTCGGCGGATTTTTAGCTGTCGCGGGCGTTATTGTGTGTCCGATCACCTCGGGTGATACCGCGTTCCGCAGCGCAAGACTGATTCTTGCGGAAACCTTTAAGCTTAATCAGAAAAAAATTTATAACCGTTTGCTTATAACGATTCCTCTGCTTGTAATCGGCGGTCTGCTGACATGGTTCGCGATTGCCAATGACAGCGGCTTCCAGATAGTATGGCGTTACTTCTCGTGGAGCAATCAGACTTTGGCAATGATTGCGCTGTGGGTCGCGACAGCTTATCTGCTGAAAAAGGGCAAGTACCGTTTCGGCTCTCTGCTTACCGCGTTCCCGGCTACATTTATGACGGCTGTTGCTGTGACATATATCCTTATGGCGCAGGAAGGCTTCAGGCTTAATCAGACTATTTCCTACACAGCGGGTATTTGCGCGGCTGTCATTCTGTTAGCGGTGTATTTGATTGCTTTGGTTCGTCATCAAAAGAAGTGTTTATGATAAAAAACTATAAATAAGGAGAACACCTAAATGAAATCAAATAAAATATATCAGGCTTCCACATTGCAGGCTTTAGCGCTTGGGTATACCATACCTGTTGTAACGGTAGAGGAGCTGCTTGAAAACGGCGATACAGGGCTCGGCACCTTTGAAAATGTTGACGGCGAGATGATTATTTTAGACGGTGTGTGCTATCAGGCTAAGCAAGACGGCAGTATAGTGCGCTCGGAAAACTCTGCGGGAGTACCGTTCGCGGTCGCGGGTTATGTAAAAAACGGCAGGAAAATTGAATTTGGAGAAAAGAAGGATATTGAAGCGATAAAGTTAGCGCTGACTATGATAATAGATGATGCGTTTGCATTAAACAGTATCCATGTCGCGCGGATAGACGGATGGTTTGACACGATACGCGCACGCGCGGGAGCGCCTTATCGCTCGCAGCACGTTACTTTGAAGAATATCCTTTCCAAAACACAGAAGGATTTTTGTTTTGAAAAGTTGTACGGAACGCTGGTATGCGTGTATTTCCCCGATTATATGGACGGTATAAACGCTTCTGGATGGCATATGCACTTTATGTCGGAGGATAAAAAGCTCGGAGGGCACGTGTTCGAGGCGTCTATGAGTTCAGGTGAATGTATAATACAGAAAATGGACAGAATCGATATCCAGCTGCCGAGGGACGCGGCGTTCGATACATACTCTCTTAAACAAGCGTCAAATGACGAAATCAAGGAAGTTGAACAGGGCAACAATTGATATAGAACTTGCTGTGTAAATGATTAAAAAGAAGTGAAGGTTATTCGCAGGGCTGATCAAATACTAAATACAAGCAACAATAAAAAATCTTTGCGCCTGACCCACAGGAGCATAAAATAATTATTATATCAGGAGGATAACAACATGGGACTTTTTAACAAAAAAATAAGGATACTGCTTCGAGTTCGGGCGGCAACAATCAACTGAAGATTTCGGTGACTAAAGACGGAGATCAATACACTTTTCTGCCTTTTGAGCAAGCTGATCGATCTTGCGATGATTTACCTCTTCTATATGTACGTCAGAGAAACGCTCGGTTTTTGTCGACGAAATCGGCGTTTATCCGAGTAATACTACTGTGGCAGATGATTTCGAAAGCAAATATACAAGCCCCTATGATTACCTGTCCGATGAGATCGGTAAGGTTCCTCCCGGAGCAAACGGCGTGATTTTGACCCCATGGATGCACGGTAACCGCTGTCCGTTTGAGGACTCTAACGCGGGAGGAATGTTTTTTAACATCAAAATCGAAAACGGCAAAAGTTTTCAGCCCGCCGATTTCGGTGGGCTGTTTTTATAAAGCGGACGGCAGATAACGGAATCATTGTCTGAGAAATCTTACGCGTTTTCTTGCGGAGGTTTGTGGACAAGGTTTCGTTTTTCTGTTATCATAAGAGAAGATAAATGAAAACTCAGGTGATTTATATGAATGATTTAAAAGTGCTTCGGGCGGAGAAAACTTGGCAGAGAGCGGGAGCGTACTCCGTGAGGATACAGGGCATGAACCGTCAGTATCACATAGCTTTGCAGGATGAATTTGACGAGCATGACGGTGAGAAAAGCAAATACATAGTCCTTCTGGATGACGAGTATCCTGTGGCAACTTGCCGATTCTATGAATTGGACAAAAGCACCGTTCTTGTCGGACGTGTCGTAGTGCTTCCCGAATATCGCGGACAGCGCCTCGGCAGCAGAGTTATCAAAGAAGCCGAGAAGTGGATTAAAGAACTCGGATATAATCAAGTCAGAATAGACAGCCGTGTTGAAGCTGTCGGATTTTATGAAAAGCTCGGCTATACCCGTATGGATGACGAGGTAATCAAAAGCTGGAACTTTGACTGCAAGAGAATGTATAAGGTATTGCGAGGTAGAAAAACTAAGAATTTGGATAAATACAGAGGTTGCCTGATTGGCGGCGCGGCAGGCGACGCATTGGGATATGCAATTGAGTTTTGGGATGAAAAAAGCATATTTCGAAAATTTGGCGAAAAAGGAATAACAGAATATGAGCTGACAAACGGCAAAGCTTTGATTTCCGATGATACGCAGATGACGTTGTTTACGGCAAACGGACTGCTTTATGGAACAACAAGAGGACGAATGCGCGGGATTATGGCTCCGTATCCGTCATATATCGCTAATTGCTACAAGGATTGGTTTAGAACACAGACGGAGAGTTATCCCGTTGATAAAGAAAAACCTTTTGCTTATTCATGGCTTTTGGATATTCCGGAGTTGTTTCACTACAGAGCGCCCGGGAACACCTGTATGTCCGCAATCAGCGTCGGCACGTATGGTTCAGTGAATGAACCAATCAATAGAAGCAAAGGCTGCGGCGGAGTGATGAGAGTAGCGCCTGTCGGACTATATTTCGATAATGGAACTATACCTGATTCGGAACTCGATATGATAGGAGCAGAGGCAGCCGCAATTACACACGGACATGAACTCGGTTATATCCTTGCCGCGACTATGACTCATATAATAAGACGCTTGGCGCATGAGGATATCAGTATGGAAGAAGCTGTCAGGTCAGCCTTAAATACAACAGCCGATATGTTCAAAAATGCAAAGGAAATCGGTTACTATCTCAGTCTTATGAATAAGGCTGTGGAGTTGTCCGCAAAAGACATCTCAGATCTTGAAGCGATACACATACTCGGTCAGGGATGGGTAGCGGAAGAAGCGCTCGCAATAGCGGTTTACTGCGCTCTGAAATATCCCGACGACATTGACAAGGCGCTTATAGCTGCCGTTAATCACAGGGGTGACAGCGATTCTACGGGAGCTATAGCAGGCAACATTGTAGGCGCAAATGTCGGACTGAGCGGTATCCCGGAAAAGTATAAGAAGAACCTTGAATTGTACGATGTCATTATCGAAATCGCGGACGATTTGTATAACGACTGCAAGATGAGTGAATACGGGGACTATGAAGACGACGTATGGGTGAGTAAGTATATCGAGAGAACATACCTGAAATAAACTAAAACTATCACTTAGGAGAAAATATATGAAAAATCCAGCCACCGCGAATCATTCTGCGGTGGCTGTTTTTCTTGCAATCTAAATCGGTTTTATGTGATTATCGCTAAATACATCGATATCATTGACAATATGATTAGCGTCGCGGCGATTATATGCCTCAGCTTTTGCTCCCACAAAAGCCCGATGAATTCTCTGATAAACGCGTTGGGGAAGAAGTACAGCTTTGTTTTAGCCGACAAGCCCTTCGCCTTTATCCCGAGCTTTTGCTTTCAACGTCGATGTTAAGCATAGTCATTTCGTCATCACGTACGCTCTTTGTTACAGAGCTTACTTTAATAACATTCTCGTTTGAGCATTCGACCTTAACGGTGTTCATATCGATTTTCAGCCCGCCGACACTTTCTGAAATGCTGTAGCTTTGTCCGACTGAGACGGAGTAGATTAAGTATCCGATAAGTATTACAGAAAACGAAATGATCAGGAAAATATACCGTGGTTTTAATTTGTGATTTTTCATTTTGCTTTGTCATTATTCTTTAAAAAGTTATTGAATGAGAATTGATTTTCAAGGCTTGTACATACTAACGGAAGCGAATCGGTCGCTTTTTTATTTCATTGATAAACATATAATAAAACTGTTGAAATGTGACGAAAAATAGTATACAATAATAAAATAAACTGTTTTCTTATTACCTGTTTTACTGAGAGGAAAGCTATGACTCGTTTTACTGAACAAAAAAACAACGGCGCGTTATCGCGCTATCTTTCACCGCTTGCGGTTTGGGCTCTCGCGTTCGGCTGCTCGGTCGGTTGGGGCTCCTTTGTTATGCCCGGAACCACTTTTCTGCCCGAGGCAGGTCCGTGGGGCTCCGCTGTCGGTTTGTTGATCGGCGCGGGAGTTATGATGGTTTTCGGCGTCAACTACTACAGCCTTATGACCCGATATCCAGATTCGGGAGGCGCGTATTCTTACACGAGAAAGGTGCTTGGCGGCGACCACGGCTTTTTGTGCGCGTGGATGCTGATTTTGACTTATATCGCCGTTATCTGGGCGAACTCTACCGCCTTGTCGATGATTGTGCGCTATATCGCGGGAGATGTTCTCTGCTTCGGCTTTTCGTATCAGGTAGCGGGATATACCGTGTACTTCGGCGAGGTTCTGCTCTCGGTCGTTCTGCTTCTTGTGACCTGTTTTATCTGCACGCTGTGGAAGCGTATCGCGGCGTGGACGCAGATCATCTGCGCGCTGCTGATGGTGGTCGGCGTAATCCTTTCATTTGTCGCTGTCGTCAGTCACCGCGGCGGTCTTGAAAAACTAACGCCCGCTTTCGCGCAGAAGTCAGGTCCCGCGACTCAAATCTTCGCGATTGTGATTCTGGCGCCGTGGGCGTTCATCGGCTTTGAGTCAATCTCTCACTCCGCCGAGGAGTTTAAATTCAAACCGAAAAAATCAATGCCGATTATGATTGCCGCGCTGATAACGGGCGCGATGTGTTATATTACGCTGACCCTTTGCGCGGGGCTGGCGGTGCCCGACGGCTTTGCCGACTGGGGCGAGTATATTGCAAGCCTCGGCAATCTGAAGGGTCTGCAGGGCTTGCCTACCTTTTACGCCGCGCGCGAGGCGATGGGTGATTTTGGTCTGGTCACAATGGGTATTGCCGCTTTCTGCGGTATCGTCACGGGTCTTGTGGGAAATTATATCGCCCTGAGCCGACTTATTTACAAGCTTTCCTCGGACGAAATGCTCCCCCGACGGCTCTCAAAGCTCAGCAGACGAGGAGTACCGTATGTCGCGTTGTTATGCGTAGCGGGTGTTTCCTGCGTGATTCCGATTTTCGGAAGAACCGCGATCGGCTGGATCGTCGACGTTACAACAATCGGAGCAACTATCGTTTATTCCTACACCTCCATTTCAGCTTTGATTACGGGAAAAAGAGAGCGCCGCGCGTCCATAATGGTTTGGGGTATTATCGGCACCCTCTTTGCCGTAATGTTTGCCGTGTTCTATCTGCTCCCGTCAATTTGGGAATACAGCAAGCTTGCGAGTGAATCCTACCTGATTCTGATTATCTGGAGTCTGTTGGGAATGGTGACGTTCCGTTTTCTGATACAGCGCGACCGTTCCCGTCGTTTGGGGAAAAGCGAGATTGTCTGGGTGCTGCTTCTGGTGCTGATTCTGCTTGTATCCATCGTCTGGATTCGGCAAAGCACTGTTAACGAGGCGTCAAAAATAGCAGACGATGTTCGCGTTGTACATGATATGCAGGCTGTAAAAGCCGGTCTGAGCAAGGACAGCGAAATAGTCCGCGGCGCCGATAACTATATTACCGAGCGAATCTACGAATTCGGCGAGACGGTTCGTCATAATACTTTTGTTCTCGCGACGCTGATTCTGTGTTCGATTGCTGTGATCTTCAGCATTTTCTCAATCATAAAAAAACGCGAGCAGCAAATTGAAAGCGAGCGCTTGCTTGCCGAACAGAACAGCCGCGCGAAAAGCGCCTTTCTGTCAAATATGAGCCACGACTTGCGTACACCGATGAACGCGATTATCGGGTATACAGAGCTTGCTCGACGTGAAAAGGACGCGCCCGGCCAAATCCGCGATTACCTTGAAAAAATTGATTATTCAGGTCAGCATATGCTTTCACTGATTAATGATATATTGGATATGAGCCGTATTGAAAGCGGTAAGATGGAGCTGATGACGGAGCCTGCCGACCTGTCCGGAATACTCGACGAGGTTAAGGCGGTTTTTGCCGTGCAGATGAACGAAAAGTCTATAGAATTTACCGTCGATTACAGCGATGTGCGGAATAAAGCGGTAGTTTGCGACAAAAAATGCCTGAAACGTATTCTGTTCAATCTTGTTTCAAATTCCTACAAGTTCACGCCCTCAGGCGGAAGAGTTGCGGTTTTACTGCGGCAGACAGGCGGTAAGGATGACGTTTCCGATTATGAATTGAAGGTTGCCGATACGGGTATCGGTATGAGACCCGAGTTCGCGGAGCATGTCTTTGACGCTTTCGAGCGTGAGCGCAGCAGAACAGTAGAGGGTATCCAGGGCTCGGGCCTGGGAATGGCTATCACGAAAAGGCTCGTTGAGCTTGCGGGAGGAACTATTTCGGTTGATACCGAGCAGGGCAAGGGCACCTGCTTTACAGTCTGCGTTTCGTTCCCGAATGCCGACGAAAAAGAAATCGCGGAGGAACGCGCCGACGCTCCCGAAAATGAAACGACTAATTTTGCGGGTAAGAGGCTGTTGCTCGTGGAGGATAATCCGATTAATGTTGAAATCGCGCTCGCTCTGCTCGGAGCCGAGGGCTTTGAGGTCGACACCGCCGAGAACGGAAAGGTCGCTGTTGACATCGTAGCTTCCGACCCCGACGCCTATGACGCGATTCTGATGGATATTCAAATGCCCGTGATGAACGGCTACGACGCTTCCCGCGCAATCCGCGTCATGGGAGATAAATACGAAAAAATCCCAATTATCGCTCTCAGCGCCAACAGCTTTGAGTCGGACCGCAGAAACGCTCTTGAAGCGGGGATGAACGCTTATGTATCAAAGCCGTATAATCCCAAGGAGCTTATGGCGACGCTGGAGAAGCTGATGAACTGAAAACACAGAACGATTACATACGCACTATAAGATTTATGTTGTCCGCTCGGTTTGCCTTAAAACGGCAAAGAGCGATGACTGAAAGGCTATGGTGATTACTATGCAGACTTTTTTAGACGCTAACCGAAAAAGAAAGATACTGGCTGTCGATGACGAGATCATCAACCGCGAAATCCTCGGCGCGATCCTCTCGGAGAGCTACGAGATGGTGTTTGCCTCGGACGGCAGTGAGGCGATGGAAATACTGTCCAATCCCGAGGCGGATTTTTCACTGGTGCTTCTGGATTTGATGATGCCCGTGATGGACGGCTTTGAGGTCATACGCCGAATGAAGGCTGACGAGCGGCTCAGGAAATTTCCGATTATCGTAATGACCGCCGACAAAAGCGCCGAGGTCAAAAGCCTTCATATGGGCGCGGCGGATTTTATTACCAAGCCCTACGATTTGCCCGAGGTCATCCTCGCCCGATGCAGGTGCGTTATCGAGTTAAGCGAGGACAGGAGCATCATCCGTTCTACCGAACGCGACCCGCTGACAAATCTGTATTCAAAAGAATTTTTCTTTGTCTATATCCGACGTACTCTTTTACATTTGAACAGAGAAATGGACGCCTTAGTGCTCAACTTCAACCGTTTCAATATGACAAACGAGCTTTTGGGACGTGAGGAAGGCGACCGTATTCTGAAAAAAACAGCCGAGCTGATTGACAAGGTCATTCTTCGCTCGCGCGGTATCGCCTGCCGTACAGACGGCGACGTGTTTTATGTTTACTGTGAACGCGGGAGGGATTATGAGGAGTGTGTTGATGAGATACAAAACGCGCTTTTCCGTGAAACTCAGGCGCGCTCATTAAGCTTGAGGGCGGGACTTTACGAGCTTTCCTCGGACGATTCCGTTCCCGAAACGTGGTTTGACCGCGCCAAAGCCGCCTGCGACCGTATCCGTGACCGTTTTGATACCTGTGTCGGCTGCTACAGCGAGGAAATGCACAAGCGGTCTATATTTCAGGAGCGGCTTATTTCCGATGTTGATGAAGCGATTGAGCGGCGTCAGCTTACCGTTTATTATCAGCCAAAGTATAATATACAGCAAAACGAGCCCGTTCTGGCGAGCGCGGAGGCGCTGGTGCGCTGGAACCATCCGCAGCTCGGGTTTATCAGCCCCGCGGAGTTTATACCGCTGTTTGAAAACAACGGTCTTATCCGAAAAATCGACCGCTTTGTATGGAGGGAAGCGGCGGCGGAGATCCGCCGCGTAAAAGATACCTACGGAGTGGATATCCCCATTTCGGTGAACGTTTCGCGAGTCGATATCTTTGACCCTGAGGTTGAGCTTGTCTTTTTGCGGCTTGTCAGGGAATTTGATTTACAACCTCATCAGCTTATGCCCGAAATCACCGAGTCGGCATATGCGGATAACGGCGACAGGCTTATCGAGGTCGTTGAGCGTCTGCGGCAGGAGGGCTTCCGCGTTGAGATGGATGACTTCGGCTCGGGGTATTCCTCGCTTAATATGCTCACTGCGTTGCCGATTGACGTGCTGAAGCTTGATATGAAATTTGTCCGCAATATGCTGGTTGACGATAAGAGTCTGAGACTCGTGGAGCTGGTTATGGATATAGCGCGGTTCCTCGGCGTGTCGGTTGTAGCGGAGGGAGTGGAGGAAGAGCGTCAGCTGCGGCTTCTTAAAGATATGGGCTGCGATATAACTCAGGGCTATTATTTTTCTCCTCCGCTTTGCGCGGATGAATTTGATAAGTTGATAAGGAGGAGCCTATAGATTACAACCCCTTGCTGAATGAGCTTCTTTCTCAGAAGGCAGCTCTGGGAAATAATCTGTCAGGATTGACCGAAAGAATAAAGCGGTATTGTTAAAGTGTTACGCCAATCGACTGAGACTGTCGGTTGGCGTTTTTTTGAAAGTGTGAAAAATAACGACATTCGCGAAAAAAACACGGCGAAATTGCATTAAACAGGGCAATTTCGCCGTTATTTTGCGCTTTAGTGGAGGGCCCCACTCCAAAACCACAAAGGAGATTAAAAAAATGAATGTAAAACTGTTCGGCGATCGCGGGTTGGTTTTGTGCCCACGGAGATAATCGTCGCGTTGATCGGTCTGGGCGGTTCGGCTGTCGGCTCGCTCATTGGCATAATGGCAAACAGCCGCTTGATGAATTACAGAATCAAGCAGCTCGAGGATAAGGTAGGAAAGCACAATAATCTTATCGAAAGAACATATATCCTCGAAAAAAGAATGGAGCTGTTCAACGAGAAAATCAAGACTGCCAACCACCGTATTGATGATTTGGAAAGAAAGGAAGAAAAATGAAAAGCTTTAAAAAATGGTTCAGGGCGGCGGCTGTAAGAGCCGCCAAAACCACAGCGCAAACCGCTGCCGCGACAATCGGGGTGGCAGCGCTTATTTCGGAAGTAAACTGGGTCGCCGTAGCTTCGGCGTCGCTGTTGGCGGGCGTTTTGTCGCTTATCACAAGCGTAGCGGGCTTGCCCGAGGTGGAGGATGATTATGACACAGAATGAACTTAGAAGGTCGGTTGTAAAAGGAATAACCGCGTATAACGGCGCGAAAAAGGGAAGCGCTTATCACAGGGAGATTCTCAGAATCTTCAATGATTCGGGCTTGTGCAAGAGGTATAAGATGACGCTCTCCGACCCTTGGTGCGCGACCACGGCGAGCGCGGCTTATATCAAGGCGGGTCTGACGAGTATTTTTCCCTGTGTTGAATGCTCCTGCTCGGCTATGATCAGGAAGGCGAAGGAAGCGGGGATCTGGGTAGAGAAGGACAGTTTTGTCCCGAAGATCGCTGATTTGATTCTGTACGACTGGGACGACAGCGGCAAGGGCGACTGCACCGGCGAGCCCGAGCACGTCGGAATTGTCACAAGGGTCTCCGACGGCGTGATCAGAGTCTTTGAGGGCAATATGAACGACGCCTGCGGCTACAGGGATATCCCCGTTAACGGTCGGTACATCCGCGGTTTTATCACCCCTAAGTTTTCGCTTATCGCGACAAAGCCCAAGCCTGTGCTCGAGCGCAAGGGCTACAAGCGCGGAGACAGCACAAGGGGAGTTCTGGCATTGAAGCAGCTTCTTTCAATCGCGGGCAAAAAGGGAGTGATCCCCGTCAGCGTCAACAACACCAAAACCTTCGGAAGAGGTACCGAAAAGGCGGTCAACGCTCTTCTGAAAAAGCTCGGCTACAAGCAGACGGGAGTCGCGGGAGCGAAATTTATCAAAAAGCTCACCGAGCTGATTTCAAAATAGTTTGAGTTTTTCTCTGTTATCTGTTATAATGGAGCAGACAACATTCGGCAGCCGTATTGTTGCGGCTGCCGTTTTTCGTTTGACAGGAAATTACTCAAAAACTGTGTAAAAGTCAGCGACATAAAACATACATCCTGACTGACTCCTATCAAACAAAACCAATTGATATTCGGAGAAGGTGACATATTGGGTACTGATTTACAGCGGCTTGAGCGGAGCATTACGAAAACCTACCGCAAAAAAATCTGGGCAAAATTCATCTCGGCAATCAAGGAGTACGAGCTGATAAGCGAGGGCGACAGAATCGCCGTCTGCATTTCGGGCGGCAAGGACAGTATGCTTCTCGCTAAGCTTTTTAAGCTTCTTATCCGTTATTCGGATTTTCCGTTTGAGGCTGAGTATCTCGTAATGGACCCGGGCTACAGCCCCGAAAACCGCGCGAAGCTTGAGTCAAACGCGAGACTCCTCGAAATCCCGATTACCGTTTTCGAGACGGATATTTTTGAAATAACCGACAGGACCGAAAAATACCCTTGCTACCTCTGCGCGAGAATGAGAAGAGGCCACCTCTACAAAAAGGCTAAGGAGCTCGGCTGCAACAAAATCGCGCTCGGACATCATTTTTCCGACGTGATTGAGACGACGGTGATGTCGATGTTCTACGGCTCACAGCTTCAGGGAATGATGCCTAAGCTGAAAAGCAAAAACTACGAGGGGATGGAGCTTATCCGCCCGATGTACAAGATCCACGAGGACAGCATCATCGCGTGGCAAAACTATAACGAGCTGAGCTTTCTGCGCTGCGCCTGCCGATTTACCGAGCATATCGAAGAGAGCGGCGGGGTCGGCGACAGCAAGCGCCTTGAGACAAAGGAGCTTATCAGAGAGCTCAAAAAGACAAATCCAAATATCGAAAAAAGTATTTTTAACAGCCTTCACAACGTTAATGTCGATACCTTCCCCGCGATTAAAACGGGAGACGGGCATCACAGCTTTTTGGAAAAATATTAATGGAATAAATCAAAGCCGTTCACAAAACCTAATTCGGGGTGAACGGCTTGAGTAATTTCAGAAAAGCAACATACGTATTGATCGCGGTCGCCTGCGTGTGCGTCTGCGCGGCTTTGGCGGTTTTTTATGTGAGACCCGCGAAAAATGAGACTTTTACCTTTCCGGGCTCCGTGAGGGTCCAGGGTGTGAAAATCGGCGGGCTAACGTACAGGCAGGCTCAAAAAAAACTCGACAGGAAGATAAAGACTGTGCCGTACAGGTTTGATCTGGTCGTCAGGGCGGGGGACAAAAGCGTAAGGCTGACTCAGAATAATTTCAATTTCATACTCGATTATGAAAAAGCGCTCGATTCCGCGCGAGAAGGCGTTAACCCGCTTTCGGGAAATGACTTTTCGGTTCCGTTTCGGGTACAGCCCGAGTCGGTCAGAAAGCAGGTCGCGAGAATCGCGGGATTGATCGACAGAAAACCTCGAAACGCCGAGGTCAAAAGCTTCCGACCGTTTTCAGAAAAGCGTTTTTCGTTCAAGACCGGGAGGTCGGGAGTGAGTCTGGACAGGATAAGCCTTGAAAGACAGCTTTTTTCGTTTATCGACTCGCGCGGCAGCGTCGGAGAAATATCGGCGATCACCGACAGAATAAAGCCGAAAATCAGTCAGCGGTATCTTAAAAAGAACCTGAAAAGGCTTTCCTCGGAGAAAAGCTATTCCTACAACACCGAAAACGGCACGATCAATATGAAGCTCGCGCTTAAAGCCTGCAACGGCTCGACAATCAAGCCCGATGAGGTCTGGTCCTTCAACGATTCCACCGGCAACACCAACTCAACCGCGAACGGTTACAGAAAGGCGGAGGTTATTCTCCGCAAAAAGCTCACGCAGGGAGTTGGGGGAGGAATCTGTCAGGCGAGCACGACGATCTTCAAGGCGGCGGCGCTCGCGAATCTCGGAATAGAGGAAAGGCACAATCACCATTGGGCGTCGGGCTATACGCTGTCGGGTGAGGACGCGACAATCGACTACCCCTCGCTCGATTTAAAGCTGAAAAACAACTTTAAAACCTCGGTCTTTATCGAGAGCCGTCTTCAGAACCGTTCGCTCGAGGTCAATATCTACGGCGTAAAGCCGAAGGAATACGACAGGGTAAAGCTTTACTCGCGCAACTACGATATCGAATACGGAAAAAG
The DNA here is from genome assembly GCA_017384945.1 of Ruminococcus sp. Lineage (GTDB taxonomy): Bacteria > Bacillota > Clostridia > Oscillospirales > Acutalibacteraceae > Ruminococcoides. The sequence continues at coordinate 17,148 of JAFNSO010000033.1, forward strand.
CTTCAAAACCGATACCTTCCGCGTTCTGTACAAGAACAAAAAACAGGTAAAAAAAGAAAAAATCTGCACCTCATACTACAGTCTCGCGGGGTATCACGGAGTCCGTCAGGCGGATGAGGGCAGCTACAACAATTAAAAGGCGGAGGTTTTTGATCCTCCGCCTCGATTATTATGATGTCCGTTTATTCGCACAATAATTTACTGACATTTGCCGCAGTTTTTGCAGCGCTGTGAGCTGAATCTTGTTTTTATCGCGTCAAAGGTCTCGTCCGAAAGCACGTGCTCGATTCTGCAAGCGTCCTTCATCGCTGTTTCCTCGCTTACCCCAAGCTCCTGCAGCCATTCAGAGATAAAAACGTGCCGCTCGTAGATTTTCTCCGCGATTTTCCTGCCGCTGTCCTCAAGGGTGATGTAGCCGTCGCTGTCCATGCTGATGTAGCCGTTTTCTCTGAGCTTCTTCATAGCCACGCTCACGCTCGGCTTGCTCAGCTCCATATGCTTAACGATGTCGATTGAGCGCACACGCTCCTTTGACCTGCCGAGCACGAGTATTGTTTCCAGATAATCCTCAGCGGATTCCATTACCTTCATTTCAGTCACCTTTTTTCAATTAGTCTTGACTAACATATAATAACACACTTTTTTTGAAAATTCAAATAAAACTTGATAATTATTCGGAAATATTATAGAATAGAAGAAAATAATCGAAAGGATGATATTTTTGAGCAATCCTATTGTAACATTCAAGCTTAATAACGGCAAGACGATAAAGGCGGAGCTTTACCCCGAAATCGCGCCGAATACAGTCAATAATTTTGTCAGCCTCGTAAGCAAGGGCTATTATAACGGACTTACCTTCCACCGCGTGATTTACGGTTTTATGATTCAGGGCGGTTGTCCCGACGGTACCGGAATGGGCGGTCCCGGTTACTCGATCCGCGGCGAGTTTTCGGGCAACGGCTTTAAAAACGACTTGAAGCACACCGAGGGAGTGCTCTCTATGGCGCGTTCGATGATGCCCGACAGCGCGGGCTCGCAGTTCTTTATTATGCACAAAAACGCTCCGCATCTCGACGGTCAGTACGCCGCCTTCGGCAAGGTCATCGAGGGAATGGACGCGGTAAATGAAATCGCCGAGTGCGACACCAACTATTCCGACAAGCCGCTCGACCCCCAGATTATGGAAGAGGTCACCGTCGAAACCTTCGGCGAGAGCTATCCCGAGCCCGAGAAGGTGTGATTATGAAGGTATTATTAACAGGCGGCGCGGGGTATATCGGCTCCCACACCTGCGTTGAGCTTATTAAAGCGGGGCACACCCCCGTTATTGCCGATAATTATGACAACAGCTGTCCCGAAGCTGTCAGACGCGTCGAGGAGATTACGGGAGCGACGGTTCCCGTCTATGAAATCGACGTTTGCGACCGTGAGGCTGTGGACAAAATGTTTTCCGAAAACGATTTTGACGCGGTGATCCATTTCGCGGGACTAAAGGCGGTGGGCGAGAGCTGCGAAAAGCCGCTCAGATATTACCGCAACAACCTTGACTCAACGCTCACGCTTCTTGAGGTTATGAAAAAGTACGGGGTCAAAAACTTTGTGTTCAGCTCCTCGGCGACCGTCTACGGAATTCCCGAGAGGGTTCCTCTCGTCGAGGGAATGCCCACGGGCTGTACAAATCCCTACGGCTGGACAAAGCTGATGAACGAGCAGATCCTCACCGACGCCTGCGCGGCTGACAAAAATCTTTCCGTTGTGCTGCTTCGATATTTTAACCCGATCGGCGCTCACGAGAGCGGAAGAATCGGCGAGGACCCGAACGGTATTCCGAACAACCTTATGCCCTACATAACTCAGGTCGCGGCGGGCAAGCTTGAGCAGCTCGGCGTTTTCGGCAACGATTATCCGACCCCCGACGGCACAGGCGTGAGAGATTATATCCACGTGGTCGACCTTGCCGACGCTCACGTAAAGGCGCTCGACTATGCGGCGGACAAAAGCGGCTGCGAGATTTTCAACATCGGTACCGGTACGGGCTACAGCGTGCTCGATATTGTGAATACGTTTATGAGGGTGAATAACCTCGAAATCCCGTACACGATCAAGCCCAGACGCGCGGGAGACGTAGCCGAGTGCTACGCCGACCCGACAAAGGCGTTTGAAATCCTCGGCTGGAAGGCAAAGAGAACCCTTGAGGATATGTGCCGCGACAGCTGGAACTGGCAGAGTCGTAATAAAAACGGATACAATTAAATTTTTGTCAATTTTATTAAAAAAGACAGCATTTGTTTAAAAATGTTGTCTTTTTTATTGCGATATTTTTCTATATAAGAATTACAATTGTGTTTATTTTCTTCTATGGAATTACAAATGTGTTACACGCAATTAAATGTGTGTAATCGGGCTTGACTTTTTTGAAAAAGGGAACTATAATTGCAATTACCATTTGGATGATGTGTGTGAATAACGGAGGAAAAAAATATGTTTCAAAAACATATTAAGGCAGTGAGCCTTGTGCTGGTACTCTGCCTTATTGCAGTGATGTTCACGATAGTTGCCCTTCTCGGCAACCCGCTGAACGGTACAAGCGCGGTGTCGGAGATTATGCTCCTTATATTTGTAGCACTTGCGTGCGTGCCTGTATTCATCGCTCACGAAAAGCACGATTGAAGCATGGACTGTCTTTTGACAGTCCTTTTCCTCTTTATACCGACAAATTGCAAAAAACTCATTGAAATTTTTTGTGTAATGTTATATAATGATTCTATCCTTATGAAAGTTGAGAATTATTTAAAATGAGAAGAGTTTTGAAAATTACATTTGCTTTAACACTTGTCGCCCTGATTATGGCGGCTTCCTGCGTGTGCGCCTTTGCCGCGAAGGAGGAGATTACCGTTAACGGCGCTACCGCCGAGGTAGGCGACATCGTAACATATTCGCTAAACCTCTCCGATTGTACGGAGAACGTCGAGGGACTTCAGATGTACGTTGTTTACGATTCAAAGAGTCTCAAGCTCGACGAGGACAGCCTTGAGTTTCCGAAGCTCAACGGCGTTGTAAGCAACACCAAGCTTGAAAACATAATCACCTTTAACTGGACAGACGTTCAGAATACCGCCGACTTCAAAAGAAGGGCGCGGTTATGAAGGCGTCCTTCAAGGTTCTCAAGGAAGGCGTTACAGATATAACCTACTTTGTAAGCGAGCTTTACGGTCATGACCTTACATACCTCAAGAGCTTTACTTTCACAAACGATATCGCAGTAAACGGAAAGACAGTCGTAAAGAACGCGTCCCCCGTGGTTTGCAGAGAAGCGGACGTAATCAATGAGTATCAGGGCAGCTTTACGAACTACCCCGACGGTAAGGGTGAAAAGAACGGCAGCGGCAAAAACGCGATTATCGGCGTTACTCACGCTCCGACCACAGCCGCGGCGACAGAGGTTACAAAGGGCGGCCCCGGGGATGTAACTACCATTATCACGATCCTTGTTGTCGTTTTGATCGTACTCGCGATCGTTGTGCTTGCGGTTCTCAGACGCCACTTTGCAAAGGGCGAGGATAACGAAGCGGAAAAGAAGAATCCCGACAAAAAAGAAAAGTCGGAAGAAAAATAACACTTTTGAAATCAAGGGTCAGGCTGAATTTGATTCAGTCTGACTTTTTTGTGCGAAATTTATAATGTGACGACCTTATCTTTGTGCACAATGACAGATAAAATTTTAAAAAACTTATTGCGAAAGTGTAACAAATATTGTATAATATCTGTAATGAGACCTATGTCTTAATATTTTTCAGAAGGAGAATTTATAATGGTTAAGAGAATTATTGCTATCGCTATAGCGGCATTGATGATGTTCTCAATGGCGGCTATCGCAGCTTCTGCTGCTGAGGTTACAGATTCAAATGTCGGCGCGGACAGCAACAACTCCGCAGGCGCGGATACTTCAAGCTCAGCTTCCGGCGCGGGCGACACAATCAAGTTTGACGCTTCAAAGTGGGCAGGCTACACACTTATCTACTGTCACATCTGGGAGAGAGGCGGAGATTCCTTCTTCCCCTGGCAGTCAAAGAAAGAGCTTTGTAAGAAGGTTGACGGCAACATCTTTGAGTATGACCTTTCAACTCTTGATAAGTCCACAACAGTATCAGGCGGCCTCCAGTCAGGCAAAGACTACTGCATTATCTTCAGCGCTAACACAGGTATGCAGACATACGACACAACCTTCGGCAGAGCCTGCATCGGCGACACAGCTAAGGTTACAGGCAACAAGATTGAGAACCCCGTAGACTCCGAGAAGGAAGCTTTCGAGGCAGTTTGGACAACAAACAGCTCTTCCTACGGTCCTCACCTTGCTATTTCTTCAATCGGTAACATCATCGGTTCAAAGCTTTGCCCCAATGAGAAGGGTGAAGAGGTTATCGGTGACTGGATTCCCACATACTACAAGAGTGCTTCCGTAAACGCTACCGACGCTCTTGCAAAGGCATATCCCAAGTTCGGTATCACAACTGTTGATCAGGTTGAGACAATCTTCGGTTACGTTCAGTCCAAGAACACAGGCGAGGACGAGGACGCAATCCTCAAGTGCCTCACAGACGCTTTCGCGAAGGCTTATCCCGCAAAGGCTAAGGACGTAAAGGATACATCCGAGATCAAGAAGAAGGCAGCCGAGAAGGAAAAGGCTATCAAGTCTAACGGCGGTTCAACAGCAGGTGTTTCTTCAAACAGCAGCACAGGCTCAGGTTCCTCAGGCTCAGGTTCTTCAACAACAGGTTCTTCGGGCACAGGCTCAAGCACAGGCTCAAGCTCATACAACAGCTCAGGCTCAGGCTCCGACGGTCAGGAGGACACAATCCTCTTCATCCTCGGCGGCGTAATGCTCGTTGCTGCTGGCGCGATCTATATGTCACGCAAGAAGAGAGAGGAATAATCCTTAATCTTAATAACGATTTAAAAAGGCTCACGCGTCAGCGTGAGCCTTTTCTTTGACTTATAGCAAAGATAAACCTTGCAAAAACAATCACTGCTTTGTCCGTATGAGTGACTGTCCTGATTGCTTTTCTTCAAAAGAAACAGGGCAAGCCGAAGCCTGCCCTGAACTATTTAGTGGTTTTTAAGCTTTCTTTTTTCTTACAAGACCGATGCACACAACCAACGCTACAGCGTAAAGCGCAAGTGTCGCAATCAGAATGTAGTCGTAAACTCCGCCTGTCGCGCCGAGAATGAGCTCGGACATATTGTTGCCTGTAAGTCCCGCTACAGCCCATGCTGTCAGCGTAAAGCCGTGGATCGAGCTTATGCTCTCCATACCGAACCTCTCGGAAAGAAGCGCGGGTAAGGTCGAGAAGCCGCCGCCGTAGCCGAGGTTTACAATCAGCAGAAGCGCTATTACGATAACGCCGAAAACGATTGAATTGGGACCGTTTGTGATTGAGAAAGGAATCAAAGCCGCCGCTGTAATCGCGATACAGCTTGTAAAAATTATTTTGTAGACCGTGTTTCTCTCCTTCATATTGTCGGAGATCGACGAGTAGCCGATTCTGCCCAGCGCGTTGAACGCCGCCGTAACAGAGGGAACGATGCTTATGATCGCCGCGAGAAAAGCGGCTCCCGCGAAAGCGGTTGAAAGGATCTGCTTTTCATATGTAATAAGAGCAAGTCCGCAGTGAATGTTCAGGAAGAACATCAGCCAGATTCCGACGAAGGTCTTGTTCTTGAGCAGGCTCAAGGGCTTGACCGCGTTTGAGTTGTCCTGAGGCTCAACCCAGCCGTCGGGCTTTTTCAGCAGAAGATGTCCGAGCATCATCAGCACAAAGTAAACTCCGCCGAGGATGTAGAACATTGCCGAGATACCGAGCGAGTTCTGAATCAGCTCCATTATCGGAGTGGCGATCGCCTTTGCGAGTCCGAAGCCCATAATCGAGATACCCGTCGCCAGACCCTTTCTGTCCGAGAACCAGAGCATGAGCGTCTTAACGGGCGTCAGGTAGCCGATACCGAGTCCGATACCCATAATACAGCCGTACGAAACAAAAATTCCGATTAGCGCCGCAACTCCCGTGGTGAACTGAATGAACAGCCCCGTTCCAACCATTCCCGCCGTAAAGCACAGACAGCTTATCAGCGAGGACTTGTGGATGTCCCTCTCGACCATTCTGCCCGCGAACGCCGCCGACGTTCCGAGGAAGAAGATAGCGAGCGAAAACGCCCAGCCTACAGCGAAAGGACTCATTCCGATTTGCTCGGCGATTGCCTGCTTGAAGGTTGACCAGCAGTAGACAGTACCGACCGAACAATGGATCAGAAGCGCGGGAACCGCCGCGCGCATCCATTTGTTGTTTAACATATTCATTTTTTAACCCCTTTTTAAAAATAATATTAAAGGTCTTACCGTTTGATTATAGCACCATTTCGGATTCACATCAATTTGCAAAAAACAAAACATTATTCTGCCAAATCGGGCTTTTTATATGAAAAGTATACATTTTGAGAGCTTTATTTCCTTTTTGTAAATAATTTCAAACGGTTTAATTCTTCTGCGAAATTATTAAGAAGTTTTTAATTCTTTATGCGAAAAATTAACAAGTTTTTAACCACATTTGGCAATTTTGGAATAAAAGAGTCTGCCTTCTCATAAAACTCATACATTATTACCAAATTTCGGTTACAGTTTCCGAAAACGTATTGACAACGCCTTAAGAATGGGGTATTATTTCAATGGATGAAATTGTGGTGTACTATGTGATGTACCACAACAAATTGTGCTTTTCTTACAAGGTTGTAACCTTTTTGAAAAGCATAATTGATTACTTAATTATAATAATAATTTTGTTTTAATATATTTGGAATTTGGAGTGTGCCAAGTTGGAAAAATACGTAATTAACGGAGGCCGCGTGCTTGATGGCGAGGTTGTCATTAGCGGCGCTAAAAATGCCGCGGTAGCGATTATCCCTGCCGTCATTCTTTGTGACGAGCCCTGCCGCATCGAAAATATACCTAACATCAGCGACGTAACCCTTATCGGAAGAATCCTTCAGGAAATGGGCGCTGACGTAAAAAGAATCAATAAGTCAACATTATCTATAGACCCCACCAAGATCAACTCTTATCAGGCTACGTCAGATATGGTGAGGGGTATGCGCGCGTCGTACTATCTTTTGGGAGCGCTTTTGGGCAGATGCCATATGGCTAAGGTTTGTCTCCCGGGCGGCTGCAACTTCGGAGCTCGTCCGATCGACCTCCACCTCAAGGGCTTTGCCGCTATGGGCGCCCGTCATGAGCTTGTGAACGGCGCGATTATCGACGTCAAGGCTGACAGAAGACTCCAGGGCAGTCACATCTACCTCGACTTCGCTTCTGTCGGAGCTACAATCAACATTATGCTCGCCGCCGTTAAGGCAGAGGGTCAGACCGTTATCGAAAACGCCGCCCGCGAGCCCCACATCGTTGATTTGGCGAACTTCCTCAACTCAATGGGAGCTCAGATCAGAGGCGCGGGTACAGATACAATCAAAATCCGCGGAGTTGATTTCCTCCACGGCGTAACTTATTCAATCATTCCCGACCAGATCGAGGCGGGTACCTATATGTGCGCCGCCGCAGCTACACGCGGTCGTGTGCTCGTAAATAACGTTACACCCAAGCACCTTGAGTCAATTACAGCCAAGCTCAGAGAAATCGGCTGTGAAATCAAGGAGTTTGACGAGGCGGTACTCGTTGACGCGTCAAAGCGTCCGCTCAACCGCTGCAATATAAAGACAATGCCTCACCCGGGCTTCCCGACAGACTGTCAGCCCCAGTTCGCGACTCTTCTCGCGACCGTTGACGGCACGTCGATCATCAACGAGAGCGTATGGGACAACCGCTACCAGTATGTTTCCGAGCTCACACTTATGGGCGCTCACATCTCGGTTGAGGGCAGACTCGCAATCATCGAGGGAGGCTCAAGGCTCACCGCGGCTCCCGTAAAGGCAACCGACCTCAGAGCGGGCGCGGCAATGGTAATCGCGGGACTCTGCGCCGAGGGCACAACAGAGGTCACCTCGATTCAGTACATCGAGAGAGGCTACGAGAATCTTATCGACAAGCTCAAGGGTCTCGGCGCCGACATCGAAAAGGTTTATTACGAAAATCCCGAGGACAGAAGTCTGAGAGCATAAGAAAAAGCCGCCTTGAGCGGCTTTTTTTAATATGAAATAATCGGGAAGAGAAAAGCGTGCATTTGGCACGCTTTTCTAATATGCTTTATTTGATTGTAAAGTTTATCTGCTTCAAATGGTTTTCATCTTCATAGCCTGTGATCTTCAGGGTGATCGTCTCAGCGTTTTTGGGGATGATGTACGTAAGGTCGTTCTGCTCGATCGTTCCCTGCGAGAGCGTTCCGTTGTTGTAGAAGTCCTCTTCGTCTTCGGAGGTGTATCCCTTGCAGGAAATGTTATCGGCTATAAGCTCAAAATCAATGTCATATGTGGTAACGTCCTCTTTGCCTACGTTCTTTAAGTTCGCGGTGAGACTCAGATACTCCTTGCCCTCCTTTGCCTTTTTGCCGTCGAAGGTTTGGGAGAAGGATATGTCGGAAACCGTGACCTCAAGGTCGCCCAGCCTTGCGGAGGAGTCGCTCGTGTAGGGAGTAGTGTCGATTGTTTTCGGCGGGTTGGAAATGTCACCCTCTCCCGCCATCGAGCAGGCTAAAAAGCCGAACGGGATTCCGTAAATAACAAAAGCCACCCCGACTACGATTGAAGCGACAAGCGCGACTATTTTACCCGCGGTCATACCCTTTTGGGGAGGAGCCTGATACGCGTACTGTCCGTACTGATACGGCGGCTGTTGAAGCGGCTGCGCGTACCGCTGCTGATATTGCGGCTGTTGGTATTGCGGCTGCTGATACTGCTGCTGAACGGGCTGCTCTATGGTCTGCGGGTCAGGCTGTTGCTCGGGCTGTTCAAGCGGCTGCTCATATGTCGGCTGAGCGTAATTTTGCTCGTAAGGATTCACCTCATATACGCTCTGCGGAGCAGGCTCGGGCTCGTATTCCGTTTGAGGTTCCATTTGAACAGCTTCAACAGGCTGAGACTCGGGTATATATTCGGGAACGGTCTCTTCTTGCGTTACCTTTGTTCCGCATCTTGGACAAAAGTTTCCTGTTTCAAATTCGTGTCCGCAGTTTTTGCATTCTATCATAAAATTTGCCATTGCCTTTCCGCCCACAAATCAGTCATACAACCTTACCGTGGGCGGATAAGGTGTAAAACGACGATTAAGTCTATGCTCGTTGTCGCACAGCGAAAAACTGAGCGGACAACATAATCCGATAGTGTGATTTTTCACATTAGCTTCCTTTAAAATAGAATACTATTTTACTTGAAATTTGTCAATAAAAGATAGTATAACTCAACTTTCCCACA
>JAFNSO010000034.1 GCA_017384945.1 Ruminococcus sp.
ATCAGAATTGTAATAATCAGACTTCCGATAAATACTCCAAAGAATATCGCTTTAAGAAGCTTTTTGTTTATTCCGTCAATATTGTTGTTAATTGCTTTCAAAAGAATTCCCCCAAATACAATCCTAAAAGATTATATTCAGGGGATAGTGTTTTTATTCTTTACTTTTTGAATTTCGCGAAAAATCCTTTTTTCTCTGTGCTCTCGGCATTCGCGTTTGTCTGCTTGGGAGTATCTACGCTTGAGATAGCCCATTTTTTCATCTTCATCTTGTTGCGGTCTGAGCCTGTCTCGATGATGATAGCGTCCTCGTCCTCTTTAATCGCGACGATTCTGCCCATAATTCCGCCGATTGTTGTTACGTCGTCGCCGATTTCAAGGTTGTTTCTGAGCTCGGCTTCTTCTTTTTTCTTCTTTGAGTTGGGTCTGATAAGGAAGAAGTAAAGCGCTCCGAAAATCGCGACATAAATAACAATCATCAAAATCATTGAGTTTCCGCCGCCCTGCGGTGCCGCTGCAGCGTCCAAAACATGTAAATTCATATACAAAAATTCCTTTCTATAATTACTCCGAACGATATTATAACAGATTTTCGGCTTTGTTTCAAGCGTAATCTATGTACAATTATATCCTAATGTTCAGTATAAGTCTGTATGTTTTGTAGAATTTTTCAAAGTTTCCGCTGTCAAGCTCGTCACGAATCCGCTCGAGAAGGTTATTATAGAAGTAGAGATTATGAATTACGCACAGTCTCATAGCGAGCATTTCTCCCGCCTTCATAAGATGGCGGATATACGCCCTCGAAAACTCCCTGCATACGGGACAGTCACAGCTTTCATCAATCGGTCTTTCGTCAAGCTCGTATTTCGCGTTGTTAATGTTTCGGACTCCCTCCCATGTGAATAGTTGTCCGTGTCTCGCGTTTCTGCTCGGCATAACGCAGTCAAACATATCTACGCCCCTGTGCACCGCCTCCAGAATATTAACGGGTGTTCCGACTCCCATAAGGTATCTCGGCTTGTCCTCGGGCATATGAGGCTCGACCGTGTCGATAATGTTGTACATAACCTCGGTTTCCTCTCCGACAGCAAGTCCTCCGATTGCGTAGCCCGGGAGGTCGAGCTCGGCTATTTTCTTCATATTGTCAACGCGTAAATCCTCGTATATTCCGCCCTGATTGATTCCAAAGAGCATTTGCTCATTATTCAGAGTGGTTTCGAGGCTGTTAAGCCTCTGCATTTCATCCTTGCATCTTTTAAGCCAGCGGATCGTAAGCTGAGAGGATTTCTTTGTGTAATCGTACGGCGACGGATTTTCAACGCACTCGTCAAACGCCATCGCTATAGTTGAGCCGAGATTCGACTGAATCTGCATACTGACCTCGGGCGACATAAAAATCCTGTGTCCGTCTATGTGGGACTGAAAGGTTACGCCCTCCTCCTTGATGTTTCTCAGCTTCGCGAGAGAGAACACCTGGAACCCGCCGCTGTCGGTAAGTATAGGACCGTCCCACCTTGTGAACCTGTGAAGTCCGCCGAGCTGACGCACTTTTTCGTCTCCGGGTCTCAAATGCAGGTGATAGGTGTTGCTGAGCATAATCTGACATTTAATTTTCTTTAAATCAAACGCCGACAGCGCGCCCTTAATCGCCCCGCAGGTCGCGACATTCATAAACGCGGGTGTCTGAACCCTTCCGTGAACGGTTGTTATTTCTCCGCGTCTCGCTTTATTTTCTTTTTTAATAATCTTAAACATAATCCACCTGTCTATATAATCATCATCGCGTCTCCGAACGAGAAAAATCTGTATTTTTCCTCGACTGCTGTTTTGTAGGCGTTCATAATATTATCGTATCCCGCGAAGGCAGAAACAAGCATAATAAGCGTGCTTTCGGGCAAATGGAAGTTCGTAATCAGCCCGTCGAGAACCTTGAAGCTGTAACCGGGGTATATAAAAATATCCGTCCAGCCGTCACAGGCTTTGATTTCACCGAATTCGCTCGCGACGCTTTCGAGCGTGCGGCAGGAGGTCGTTCCGACCGCTATGACTCTTTTGCCGTTTGCTTTTGTTTCCTTTATCATATCCGCTGTTTCCCGCGGGATTTCGTAGTGCTCGCTGTGCATTTTATGCTTTGTAACGTCGTCAACCTTAACGGGTCTGAAGGTGCCGAGTCCCACGTGCAGGGTTACATAGCCGATTTTAACGCCCTTGTCCCTGATTCTGTCCATCAGCTCTGTTGTAAAATGCAAACCCGCCGTTGGAGCCGCAGCGCTTCCGAGCTCGTGAGAATAGACGGTCTGGTACCTTTCTTTGTCCTCGAGCTTTTCGGTGATGTAAGGGGGGAGAGGCATTTGTCCGATTTTGTCGAGTGTGGAAAAGAAGTTTTCGTTGCAGTCGAAGTCAACTATTCGGTTTCCGTCCTCAAGCACATCGACTACCCTTGCGCTCATAAGTCCGTCGCCGAATACAAACTCCGCTCCGACCTTCGCTTTTTTGCCCGGCTTACAAAGAGTTTCCCACCTGTTGCCGCTCTTTTGCTTCAAAAGCAGAAACTCAACGCTCGCTCCGGTTTCCGTTTTGGTACCGAAGATTCTCGCAGGGAGAACTCTTGAATCATTCACAATAAGACAATCGCCCTCGTTGAGATAATCAATTATGTCGTAAAAATGCTTGTGCTCGATTTTTCCATCGTTTCTTCCGAGCAGCAGCAATCTCGACGCGTCTCTGGGCTCAATCGGGGTCTGAGCAATCAATTCCCTCGGCAAATCATAATAAAAATCGCTTGTTTTCAAAAAATCACCTTCATTAGGTATGATAAATTATTGACAATGTTTTCCGATAATGGTATATTATAAGTTATAGTAGAGTAGTTTGGCTTTGAGGTACCTACATATAATATCTCATTTTCCGAAAAGATACAACTATTCTTAAAAAATTGTAATATTGTGGAGGAATCAAAATGAAAAAATACAAGGTAGGCGTAATCGGCGCCACAGGTATGGTTGGACAGAGATTTCTGCTTCTTCTTGATAAACACCCATGGTTTGAGATCACAACTCTCGCCGCGAGCGCCCGTTCAGCGGGAAAGAAATACGGCGAGCTCATGGAGAACCGCTGGCTTTTAAGCGATCCCATGCCCGAAAAGGTTAAGGATATAGAGATTATGGACGCGGCTGATGTTGAGGGCGTTGCTTCAACGGTTGATTTCTGCTTCTGCGCGGTAAATATGCCCAAGGACGAAATCAAGGCTCTCGAGGAATCTTACGCCAAGGCAGAGTGCCCGATCGTTTCAAACAACTCCGCTCACCGCTTTACACCCGACGTTCCTATGGTAATCCCCGAGATCAATGCGGATCACCTTGCCGTTATTGAGTCACAGAGAAAGCGTCTCGGCACAAAGAAGGGCTTCGTAGCCGTTAAGTCGAACTGCTCGCTCCAGAGCTATGTTCCCGCTATTCATCCGCTCAAGGAGCTCGGCGTAAATAAGGTTCTCGCATGTACATACCAGGCTATTTCAGGCGCGGGCAAAAACTTCAACACCTGGCCCGAGATGGTAGATAACCTCATTCCGTATATCGGCGGAGAAGAGGAGAAGTCCGAGAAGGAGCCCCTCAAAATCTGGGGTAAAATCGAAAACGGCGAGATTGTCAACAACACCGATATCGCTATTACCTCGCAGTGTCTCAGAGTACCTGTCTCCGACGGTCACACAGCCGCGGTATTTATGTCCTTCAAGGACAAGGCTCCCTCTGTAGACGAGGTTATCAAGGTATGGGAGAGCTACAAGGGAAGAGCTCAGGAGCTTAACCTCCCGAGCGCTCCGAAGCAGTTCTTACACTATTTCACAGAGCCTGACCAGCCGCAGATCAAGTCAGCACGCACACTCGAGGGCGGAATGGCTATCTCGGTCGGCAGATTAAGAGAAGATACACAGTATGATTTGAAATTTGTTTGTATGTCACATAATACTCTCAGAGGCGCTGCCGGCGGAGCTGTGCTTCTCGCTGAGCTTCTCGCGGCTGAGGGATATTTCGACTAATGGGAGGTTAATATGAGAAAACCAATTTTCACAGGCTCGGGCGTTGCCCTTATTACGCCCTTTAATTCCGATCTTACCGTGAATTATGACAAGCTTGAGGAGCTCCTCGAGTTCCACATCGCCAACGGTACCGACGCTATTATCGCTTGCGGCACCACAGGCGAGGCTGCTACGCTTTCCGAGGAAGAGCACAGCGACGTAATCAGATTCGTTGCCGAAAAGGTCAACAAGCGCTGTGTTGTTATCGCGGGAACAGGCAGTAATGACACAATGACCGCCATTAAGCTTTCAAAGGCTGCCGAGGAAGCGGGCGTTGACGCTATTCTCAGCGTTACTCCTTATTACAACAAGACCTCGCAGGCGGGCTTGATCAAGCATTTCACAACAATCGCGGATCAGGTTGATTTGCCGATGATTCTTTACAATGTACCCTCGCGTACCGGCTGCAACATCCAGCCTCAGACTTACGCTGAGCTTTGTAAGCATCCGAACATCGTCGCGGCAAAGGAAGCAAGCGGAGACATCTCTCAGGTTGCTCTTATCCGTTCGCTCTGCGGCGACAACCTCGACATTTACTCGGGTAACGACGACCAGACGGTTCCGTTTATGTCGCTCGGCGCTTTGGGCGTAATCTCTGTATTCGCCAATATCTGCCCGCAGGAAACTCACGACCTTTGTCAGCTTTGTCTTGACAATAACTTCCTCGACGCTACCAAGATGCATTTCCATTATCTTGAGCTCATGAACATTATGTTCAGCGACGTTAACCCGATTCCGATTAAGACAGCTATGAATCTCTTTGGCTTTGAGGCAGGCGAGTGCAGACTTCCTCTCGTTCCGATGAGCACCAGCGCTTATCACAACCTCAAGGATTGTCTCTCTAAGTACGACTTGATCGACAAATACAGTCAATACGGAAAGTAAGCTTTAGGCCGGCTCTCTTTGAGCCGGTCTGACGGTTATAGAAAGGATTTTTTAAATGACAAGGATATTACTCTGCGGATGCAACGGAAAGATGGGTCATGTTGTAGCCGCCTCTGTAGAGCAGAACGATGAATGTACAGTCGTCTGCGGAGTGGACGCTTTCGGCGAAAATACATACAGCTTTCCCGTATACAAGACCTTTGAGGAAGTCAGCGAGACCGTCGACGTTATTATCGACTTTTCTAATCCCGCTTCTCTCGACGGCCTTCTGTCATACGCGCTCAAAAACAATACCCCCTCTGTAATTTGTACCACAGGCTTTTCGGATGACGAAATTAAGAAAATCAATTCCGCTTCCGAAAAAATCGCCGTTTTTTACTCGGGAAATATGTCACTCGGAGTAAATCTTCTCATTGAGCTCGCGAAACAGGCGACAAAGGTTCTCGGAAATGACTTTGATATTGAAATTGTTGAGAAGCATCACAATCTAAAGGTTGACGCTCCCTCGGGAACCGCCCTGATGATTGCCGACGGAATTTCCGAGGAGCTCGAAAAGGAGCCCCAGTACGTATATGACCGTCACAACTACCGCCGCAGGAGAGCTAAGAACGAAATCGGCATCCACGCAATCAGAGGCGGTACAATCGTAGGCGAGCACGATGTAATCTTCGCGGGTCACGACGAGGTCGTCACAATCTCGCACCAGTCACAGTCAAAGGAGCTTTTCGCCACAGGCGCGATTAACGCCGCTGTATTCCTTAAGGACAAGGGCGCGGGACTGTACAATATGAGTCAGATGCTTGCCGAAAAACTGAAATAAAACTTTACCTCGGAGATAATCCGAGGTTTTTTCTTTGTGTATCATCCTGTGGTTTTCTTTCATATAATGAATAGAAAAGAGGTGATTACTATAGAAAAGACTATCCAAATGAATTCAGTAACACAGGCGATGCGCGCCAGAGATTTGCTTAAAGCAAAGGGGATAAAGGCAAAGGTCAAGCGTATACCGTCCGATAAGGGACCGTGTTCTTACGGTATAATTATTTCCGATAATTTTGAAAAGGCTCTTGAGATTTTAAATAAAAACAAAATCAATTATGTGGGACGAGCTGTAGGTAAGGGCTTATGATTTATCTTGATAACGGAGCCACGACCTTTCCGAAGCCGCAGAATGTTCTGCGAGCTTGCGATAACGCGCAGAGGTATTACAGCGCGAACCCGGGCAGGGGAGGCCATAAGCTCGCTATGAAGGCTTCGGAAATCGTTTATCACTCCAGAAGCAATATCGCCTCGTTTTTCGGACTCGACGATCCTTCAAAGGTGGTTTTTACGATAAACTGTACAACCGCCCTGAATACAGTGATAAAGGGCATCGTAAAACCCTCGGAGCATATTCTTATCTCGTCCTATGAACACAACGCGGTGCTCAGACCCGTCGAAAAGCTCTCAAAAATCGGGATATCCTATTCAGTTGTTCCGATTTATGAAAATGACGATGAAAAGACTCTTAATTCTTTCAGAGAAAATATAAGACAAAATACCCGTCTTGTTGTCTGTACGATCGCTTCTAATGTTTTCGGAATAAAGCTGCCCGTTGAAAGAATCTGCGCGCTATGTCATCAATACGGAATTATAACCTGCGTCGACGCTGCGCAGGGCGCGGGGCTGTTTGATATAGATTTATCCGATTCATCTATAGACTTTCTTTGTCTCGCGGGTCACAAGGGGCTTTACGGTCCCATGGGAACGGGAGCTATGCTTGTAAACTGCAATTTTCTTCCCGACAGTCTTATCGAGGGAGGAACTGGCAGCAATTCCTCTCAGTATTCTCAGCCTGAAATTATTCCAGATAAGTTTGAGAGCGGAACTCCGAATTTTTCGGGTATAGCAGGATTATCGGCGGGCGTTGATTTTGTCCGCTCAAGAGGAGTTTATAACATTTATCAAAAGGAAATCAAGCTTGTTCAAAGACTGTATGAACAGCTTAACGATATAAAAGGAGTAAGGCTTTATACAGAGTATCCCGAGGAAGGCGGCTACGCGCCTGTTCTGTCATTTAATCTGGAGGGATACAACAGCGAAGCCTTATCTGAAATTCTCAGCTCCAAATACAACATCGCGACGAGGGCAGGGCTCCACTGCGCTCCTCTCGCGCATAAAAGCAAGGGAACAATCGAGTTCGGTACCGTAAGAGTTGTACCGTCTGTATTTACGACTCAAAATGACATTAACCGACTTGTTTCGTCACTCAAAAACCTCAAATAATTCTTGAATAACCATCCTTTTTGTGATATAATCTAATAAATATTGCAAAAGGAGGTTAATATGAGTTTTCTTCTTCAACTGATGAACGATATTCTCGCTGTCTTTCGGACGATTCAGTTCAAGGATATTGTAGATATCGTCGCGATTACCTTTATCATATTCAGCCTCTTCAAGCTTGTAAAGGAGACGCGCGCCGAGCAGCTTTTAAAGGGCGTGATTATTCTTCTTGCTGTTTATTTGCTTTCAAGTGTGTTCGGATTAACAATGATGAGCAGCCTTATGAGGCTGTTGTTTGAGTTCTCCGTGTTGATTATAGCTATTATTTTCCAGCCCGAAATCCGTAAGGCTTTGGAGCGCATCGGTCAGACGAACCTCGGTAGAAGATATATAAAATTCTTCTTTAAGAGCGGTAAGACCGACGAGGAGGTCGACGCTATCAGGCGCTCAATCGTTCACGCGTCCGACGCGGCGAATATTTTCTCAGGCTCTAAAACGGGAGCGCTCATTGTTTTTGAGAGAAATATAAAGCTTTCCGATATCGCCGATACAGGCACGATTCTGGACAGTAATCCTTCTGTCGCCCTTTTCGGCAATATTTTCTTTAACAAGGCTCCGCTTCACGACGGCGCTACTATTATCCGCGACGGACGGATTTACGCCTCGGGCTGTATTCTTCCGCTTACAAGCAACAAGGGCGTCGATATTAACCTCGGAACCCGCCACAGAGCCGCGCTCGGACTGAGCGAGATTTCCGACGCCGCCATTCTCGTTGTAAGTGAGGAAACGGGCAACATTTCTCTCGCGGTCAACGGTGTTCTTTACCGCGACTACACACGTGAAACCTTAATAGCAAAGCTTGAGGATTTGCTGATTTATGACAACACAAGGGTGTACGTCAAAAACTCATCTAAGTTTTCCTTAAAGAGAAAGGAGAATAAAGATGGCAGGAAATAGAGTAAAAAGACGCAGAAGAAAATCGGGTATTACTACCGTATTTAAGAATAACAAATTTCTGCTGATTTTCTCTCTGCTTATTTCGATCATAATATGGATCACCATTAGCCTGAGCGATTCACATCAGGCTTCGTCAACTGTATCAAACATTCCGATTCAGATTAATCTGTCCGACACAGCGGTCGATAACGGCCTGCAAATCTTCTCCGGAGAGGATCAGACCGCTTCCGTGACGGTTGAAGGCAACAGAGTCGCCCTCGGTTCAATCACAAGCGACGATATTATCGTCTCAGCTCAGACCGCGGGTACGATCCAGACCTCCGGTACGTGGACGCTTTCTCTGACGGCGCGCAAAAACAATCCGTCCGATAATTTTGATATCGTGTCGGGTGTTTCACCTTCGGTGATCACCGTTTTTGTCGACCAGCTCAGAGAAACCGAGTTTGAAATCGAAAACAAAGTAAAGTATAAGGTTTCGGACGGCTATCACGCCTCAGTTTCTCTCTCGACAGATAAGATAACTGTCAAGGGACCTCAGACCGAAATAGACAAGGTCGCGTCGGTCGCGATCGTCGGAACGGTCGACGGGGTTCTCACGGAGGATACCTCCGAGGAGTTCGCCGTAAAGCTTTATGATAAATCGGGCGATGAGATTTCAAGCAGTATGATTACCTTGAGTGATTATACCGTAACGGCTAATTTCTCTGTATTGCCCGAAAAGGAGCTTCCCATAGCGATTTCCTTCAAGAACAAGCCTAATGGTATGAATGTTGATAGCTTTGTCACTATGTCACCAAAGAAGATTCTTGTCGCAGCTCCTAAGGATGTTCTCGATAAACTAAAGAGCATTCCCACCGAGCAGGTTGATTTCAATTCTCTTGACAACAAATCCGTTATGCTTTCACTTCAGCTTCAGATGCCTGAGAAAACCTTGAATCTCAGTGAAAGGGACAAGGTCAAGGTAAAAATCGATCTCAGCTCGTTCAGCTCAAAGAACTTTGAGATTCCGAAGGATAAGCTGACCGTTTCGGGACTCGACAGCAGCTACTCCTACAGCGTTACAACCGACAGCCTCACCGTCAACATCAACGGCGCCAAGAGTCAGCTAAAGCAAATCAAAGACGGCAATATAATGTGCGAGATTGACGCTTCCGACCTTGAGGGAACTACGGGCTCAATCACCCTACCCGTGAAAATCAGCCTTGTCGGGGTTGATTCCTGCTGGGTTTACGGCGAATACAAGGTCAATTTGTATGTAACAAACTTGTAAGAAAAAGCGCGCGCAACTGAGCGTGCAAAGTAAATAAGGCGTGCCGAGCGGCACGCCTTAACTTTATATTTTTGCTCTGCTCTGACTTCCGAGCCTGATTTTCGCTCTGTCCATATCCTTTTCCTGATTATACATAACGCTTTGTACAAGACCTATGCTTATCATCATACTCAACACCGAGGTTCCTCCCGAGCTGAAGAAGGGGAGAGTGATTCCGATTACCGGGATAACTCCGAGCACCATTCCGATGTTTATTATTGTCTGTGAAGCGATCATCGCGAATACTCCGCAGCAGATGAATCTTCCGTATGAATCATAGGCGTTTTTAGCGTTTATCAGAACTCTTATGATTATTACAGCGAGAATCGTCAAAAGAATAATACAGCCTATAAACCCGAATTCCTCGCCCGCGACAGTGAAAATGAAGTCGTTTTCCTGTTCGGGAACGATTCCGTACTCGACTCTTCTGCCGTTGTACAGTCCCGCTCCGTAAAGCTGACCCGAGGCGATTGACATTTTACCCTGATATTGCTGCCAGCCGTAATTAGTCATCGCGTTTCCGTCAAGGTCAAACAAGGCGAGAATTCTGTTTCTGTGCTCGTTGTTCAGGAAAATATTCCACAAAACAGGCAGTCCGACCGCTATCATTCCGCCGAGAATCGCGTAATATCTCGCGGGGACTCCCGCCAAAAACGTCATAACGATCGCGATAAACAGGAAAATCAGCACAGCACCGTCGTCACCCTGAATATGAATAAGTACGATCGGTATTCCTACGTGAACCAAAAGGCTAAGCACTCCCAAAACGGAGCCGATTTTTTCGTTTTCCTTCAAAAACGCCAGGTGCCTTGTAAATGTGATTATAAAGCACAGCTTCATAAACTCGGACGGCTGAAAGGTTATTCCTCCCGGGAGTCTTATCCACGCGGTGTCATCAGTACCCGAAACCCTTACGCCGAAAACAAATACCATTCCCGCCAGTCCGACCGCAATCAGCGCGAAAACAAGCCAGTGCTTGACCATAAATTTGTAGTTTATTATTGAAACGAGCCACGCCGCAATAAAACCGACAATAATCGCGAGCGACTGGGTGAAAAGGTAGTTGTAGTTTCCCGCTCTCTGCATATCGCTTATCAAAAGCAAGCTGTATATAATGGCAATCGCGGTAAATATCCACAGGACAGTATCTGTCTTTTTAAGGTAGGATTTTATTTCTTCCGCAATTTTTCCCAAGCCTTACCGCCTCCCTTTAGATGAAATCTTTATTTATTATATAAAATATTCCCATTAATATCAAGTATATTTTCAAATAAGAATTTTTGATTGATATTTATATGATAAAATAACCCCGATAACGCTAATTTTATGGAGGTGTATTTCAATATGTTAAGTGATATTGAAATAGCACAGCAGGCGAAGCTTCTGCCTGTTTATCAGATCGCAGAAAAACTCAACATCAGAGAAGAGGAGCTCGAGCCCTACGGAAGATATAAGGCGAAGCTCTCCGACTCACTTATGGAAAGATTAAAGGATAAGCCCGACGGAAAACTGATTCTTGTCACGGCAATCAACCCGACTCCCGCGGGCGAGGGCAAGACGACCACAACAGCGGGTCTCGGTCAGGCTATGGCAAAAATCGGCAAAAACGCTATCATAGCGCTCAGAGAGCCGTCTCTCGGTCCCGTTTTCGGAATTAAAGGAGGAGCCGCAGGCGGCGGTTACGCTCAGGTTCTTCCTATGGAGGATATCAACCTCCACTTCACGGGCGATATGCACGCGATTACAGCGGCTAATAACCTGTGCTGCGCTATGCTCGACAACCACATCCAACAGGGCAATGCTCTCGGTATCGACCCGAGAAGGATCCTTATCAAGAGATGCCTTGATATGAATGACCGCGCGCTCAGAAACGTGATCGTCGGTCTCGGCGGAAAGGTAAACGGTGTTCCGAGAGAGGATCACTTCTGCATTACCGTCGCGAGCGAGGTTATGGCTATTCTTTGTCTCGCGGACGATATTGACGACCTCAAAAAGCGCCTCGGAAATATACTTGTCGCGTATAATTACAGCGGCGAGCCTGTTTACGCGCGCGACTTCAAGGCTGACGGCGCTATGACTGTTCTGTTAAAGGACGCAATAAAGCCCAACCTCGTTCAGACTCTTGAGGGCACTCCCGCAATAATGCACGGCGGTCCCTTCGCGAATATCGCTCACGGATGTAACTCCGTGAGAGCTACAAAGCTTGCTTTGAAACTTGCCGATTACTGTATCACGGAGGCAGGCTTCGGCTCAGACCTCGGCGCCGAGAAATTTCTCGACATCAAATGCAGATATGCGGGACTCAAGCCTAACGCTATCGTAATCGTAGCTACAGCGCGCGCTCTCAAGTACAACGCCGGAATAAATAAGGCGGAGTGCGGCGAGCCTAATCTCGACGCGCTTAAAAAGGGTATCGTAAACCTCGGCGTTCACATTGAAAATATGAGAAAGTACAACGTACCCGTTGTAGTCGCTATTAACCGCTTTATCACAGACGATCCGAAGGAGCTCGAGTATATCGAGGAGTACTGCAAGGAAAAGGGCGCTGACTTCGCGCTTTCGGATGTATTCGCTAACGGCGGAGAAGGCGGCAAGGCTCTTGCTCAAAAGGTCGTTGAAGCGGTCGAGAAGCCCTCTGATTTCAAAGTGCTTTATCCGATTGAGCTGACCGTCAAGGAGAAAATCGAGGCGATCGCGACAAAAATTTACGGAGCCAAGGATGTTACATACACCTCCGCAGCCGAAAAAGCTATCAAAGAGGTACAGGCTCTCGGCGGTGACAAGCTTCCCGTTTGTATCGCAAAGACTCAGTATTCCTTGTCCGATAACCCCGCGCTCCTCGGCGCTCCCAAGGATTTCACAATTACTGTAAGAAATGTATCCCTCTCAAACGGCGCGGGCTTTGTCGTTGTATACACGGGCGACATTATGACGATGCCCGGACTTCCCAAGGTGCCCGCCGCGGAGAAGGTCGATATTGAAAATAATAAGATAGTTGGTTTGTTTTAATGACAGAATTTATTTCTCATTCGGTTGAGGAAACCGAAAAATTTGCCGAAGAATTCGGCAAAAGACTTAAAGGTACCGAAGCAATCGCGTTATACGGCGGACTGGGAGCGGGGAAAACCGCTTTTACGCGCGGTCTCGCGAGGGGCTTAGACGTTGAGGACAATGTTTCCAGCCCTACCTTCGCGATTGTTAACGAGTACGCGGGCAGTGTTCCTCTTTATCATTTTGATATGTACCGAATCGAAAGCTGGAACGACCTTTATTCAATCGGATTTTTTGATTATATCGGCAACGGAGTTATCGTTATTGAATGGAGCGAAAATATCGAAGGCGCTCTTGACGATGATGTTATCAAGGTTGTAATTAAAAAAACCGATAATGAAAACGAAAGAATTTTTAAAATCGAAGGTGTTTAGTTGAAAATACTGGCAGTTGATTCCTCGGCAAAGGCTTGCTCTGTAAGTCTTGTTGACGAGGATAAGATATTAGGTGAGTTTTTTATCAACACATCGCTCACACACAGTCAGACTCTCGTTCCGATGATTGACGCGGTTCTGAAAAATACTTCGACCGATATAAAATCGGTCGACGCTTTCGCGGTCTCCGCGGGTCCCGGGTCTTTTACGGGAGTCAGAATCGGTGTCGCGGCGATAAAGGGTATGGCGATGCCGCTTGATAAACCGTGTTATTCCGTCTCCACTCTGGAGGCTATGGCATATAACCTAAGGGGTGAGAATTGCGTAGCCTGCGCTGTAATGGACGCGAGATGCAATCAGGTTTATAACGCGTTGTTTTTAATTAAAAACGGCAAAATCACCCGCCTGTGCGACGACAGAGCTCTGTCGATTGATGAACTCGCGGAGGATTTAAAAAGCTATAACGTTAAAACAGTACTCGTAGGAGACGGCGCTCAGCTTTGTTATAATTCGTATAAAGAATTAAGTTGTGATATAGAGCTTGCTCCCGAGCAGCAAAGATACCAGCGCGCGAGCGGAGTAGCTTTCGCGGCATTAACAAAGGAGCCTATGACAGCCGAGAGCCTTATGCCTACATACTTAAGGCTTCCGCAAGCCGAACGGGAATTAAAAAAGAGATTGGAGAGTCAGAAATGATAGCTTTAGGATGCGACCACGGCGGAATTAATCTGAAAACAGCGATTATGAAATATCTTGACGACAATAAAATCGAGTACAAGGATTTCGGCTGCTATACAGAGGACAGTGTTGATTACCCGATTTACGCGTACAAGGTGGCGACAAGAGTTGCCTCGGGTGAATTTAAGCTCGGAATTCTCTGCTGCGGAACGGGAATCGGTATTTCCATAGCCGCTAACAAGGTAAAGGGGATAAGAGCCGCCGTTGTCAGCAACGAATTCGGCGCCGAAATGACCCGTCGTCACAACAACGCCAACATTCTTTGTATGGGCGGCAGAGTGACCACGGAGGAGGACGCGGTAAAATTTGCCGATATTTTCCTTAATACACCCTTCTCGTCCGACGAGGAACGTCACACCCGAAGAGTACAGATGCTTTCCGATATTGAAAACGGTTCTTTTTCGGTTGACTGATTGAATTACTCTACTTTTCCTGAAAGAATATTACAAATCAACGCCCTTATAATTACTGTTTTGTAATAAACAATAACAAAAAATTTCATATTTTTAAATTTATTTACAAAAAACCCTTGTTTTTTTTCTATTTTCGTATTATAATAGACTCACATTGTTTTTAAAGAATTATTTTAATGAATTAAAATAGTAGGGAGTTAGAAAATGAGATTAAGGAAACAAGAATTAGGCGATAGGAACCTTGTAGGTCATCGCGTAGAGACTGTTAGAAAGAAGAAAGGAATGAAGCAAAAAGAACTGCTTGCCCAACTTCAGGTTAACGGTGTTGATATGAATGCTTCGGGACTCTCTAAGCTTGAGGGACAAATCAGATTTGTAACCGACGTAGAGCTTGTGGCTCTTGCCGATATTCTTGAAGTATCGGTAGATTATCTTCTGGGAAGAGAAAACTAAATATTTAAGGCGTGCAGCTCGATTGCACGCCTTTTCTTTATCTTTAACTATTGCAGACCTCTTTAATGATTCTTATTCCTTCCTCAATAAGCTGTGTGTCTATTTCCGAAAAGTTAATCCTTATAAACTCGTCTGTTGAGGTACTCATAATGTTAACGTCGTTTTCATTAAGCTTTTGTTTTATATCCTTGATTTGAACGGGAATTTCAAAATACATCGAGGTCTCGTTGAGAAAAAAGCTTTTGAAGTGCTTTTTCAGAACACTTTCCGTGTATTCGCTCTTTGCTTTGTAATATCTTCTGGATTTGCGCAGGTGCTTTTCAAGCTTTAAGTCGTTTATATACCTTGCGAGCGCGAGCTGTTCGATCTTGGAGGTCGTTTGATTATAGTTTTCCTTTACCTTCTCGTACTTTAGCGCCAGTGTCTTGGGGAGTATCATATAGCTTATTCTGACAGAAGGCATAAGGGTTTTAGAGAACGAGCCTATATATACCGTGGTTTCGGGAGAATAGCTTTGCAAACAAGCCTTTGAGTGCGTCTTGTACCTGAGCTCTCCGTTGAAGTCATCCTCTATAATCACACACCCGAGCTCTCTGCAAGCTTTTATCAGCTCCAGCTTTTGAGAAACCGAAAGCTCCGAGTCATTTCTGTTTTTATGGTTTGTGTTTATAAGCAGAATATCGGGCTTATTTTTTAAAAGACATTCCCGCGCGTTATCCGAAGTGTAAAATAAAGAGTAGTTGAAATCCTTGAAAACCTGTTCAGCCTGAGGGAAAAAGTTCTCCTCAATCGCCGCCCTTTTGTTTGTGCCCAAAAGACCGCACAGTATATATATCAGCGTCTGGGAGCCCGAGCCGATTATTATTCTTTTTGAATCGGCGGTCGCACCCCTTGTGGCAAAGGCGTATTTTGCTATTGCCTCGCGCAGCTCCGCCTCGCCCTGATTGTCGGCGTAGGTGTTCAGCAGATATTCCTTGTTTAAAATATCCTTAACGTATTTTTTCCATTCCTTTACATTACTGCAATTCTTATCAATCCCTTTTCCCGAAAAGTCGTATTTATAATACACCTTCTCCATTTTGCCAAAATCATTCTGAGCCTTTCTTTTGTTTTCAAAAACAAGGCCTTTTTCAACATAATAGCCTTTTTGGGGTTGGTTAATTATATATCCCTCGGAGCGAAGAAGATTGTACGCGGTTTCGACTGTCGTTTTTGAAACATTCAAATCCGCGCACAGCTTTCTGACCGAGGGCAACTTTTCGTTGTCCTTAAGATTGCCGTTTTCTATTGAATATTTGATTGTATTGTAAATCTGCTGGTAGATAGGAGTGTTAGATTCTTTGTTTATGCCGATAAAATCAGAAATCATACAACCACCTCGCCATTATTGTAGCATAAAAGGTTGATATTTTAATGATTTTTAAGTATAATAAAGAATTGGAAATATTTTATAAATGGGGAGTTGTTTTTATGAGTAAGGTAAACGACTTTTTTGAAAGTATAAAAGGTAAAAGGGTCTGCTTTGTCGGAATAGGCACAAGCAACCTTCCGTTGATTGAAATGTTCGCCCAAAAGGGCGCGGTTGTTTCGGCGTGCGACAGGCAGAGCTACGAGGCTCTCGGAGAAAACGCCGTCAGAGCGGAGAAAGCCGGAGCGAAGCTCATTCTCGGCGAGGATTATCTTAACAATATCGACACCGATATTTTGTTCAGAAGCCCCGGAACGCCGTTTTATCGTCCCGAGCTTGAGGCGCTCAAAAAGAAGGGCGTAGTCGTAACATCCGAAATGGAGGTTTTCTTCGACCTTTGTCCGTGTAAAATCATAGCCGTTACGGGCTCCGACGGAAAGACCACGACAACTACAATAATCTCCGAGTTCCTGAAAGCGGCGGGCAAAAGGGTTCATCTCGGCGGCAACATAGGCACTCCGCTTCTTCCGATTATCGAAAGTATCGATTCCGACGATTACGCTGTTGTCGAGCTGTCGAGCTTCCAGCTTATTTCAATGCGTAAGAGCCCCGACATAGCTGTTGTCACAAACCTCGCTCCCAATCATCTTGACATACATAAGGATATGCAGGAGTATGTTGATTCAAAGAAAAACATCGTTCTTCATCAGAACGCTTTTTCAAGAACGGTTCTTAACCTCGATAATGAGATCTCCGACAGCTTTTCCGAGGATGTCAGAGGCAGACTCGTAAAGTTTTCACGCAAACACAGCGTTGAAAACGGAGCGTATCTTGACGGTGATATGATTGTTTACAACGATTACGGTCAAAAAACAACCGTTATGCCTTATAAAAACATCCGAATCGCGGGAATGCACAATGTTGAGAACTATATGGCGGCAATCTGCGCCGTATGGGGGATAGTCGATGTTGAAACAATAGTCGGGGTTGCGGAAACCTTCGGCGGCGTTGAGCACCGAGCGGAATTTGTCCGAGAGCTCGACGGAGTTGAGTATTACAATGATTCCATAGCCTCCAGCCCGACCCGTACCGCTATGGGAACTCTTTCACTTTATGACGAGAAGATTATTATTATCGCGGGCGGCTATGACAAGCATATTCCATATGAACCGCTCGGACCCGTTATTTGCGACAAGGTTAAGGTTCTCGTGCTTATGGGCGATACCGCTCCCAAAATCGAAAAAGCCGTAAGAGAAAGCCCTAATTTCAGCGAAAACAATCCCGTTATTATTAACGTATCAAATATGGAGGAAGCCGTTAAGGCGGCAAGGGAGCACGCTGAAAGGGGAGACAGGATTTCTCTGTCACCCGCAAGCGCGAGCTTCGGTCTCTACAAAAACTTTGTCGAGAGAGGAAATCACTTTAAAAGGATTGTGAATGATTTAAAATAATGAAGAAACTACTTTTTGATTTATGCTCGCTCGGCGGGGTGTCGGGCGACGAGGGCTCCGTATCAGCCTACTGTGCCGAGTATTTAATGCAATTCAGCGATGATGTAAGAGTTGACTGTAACAATAACGTTATCGCCGCGTTCGGTCGTAAAGAGGCAGAAAGAACTGTTTTGCTCGACGCTCACATCGACAGAATCGGCTTTGTTATAACCGAAATTGATGAAAATGGCTTTCTGAAAATCGAGAAATGCGGCGGAGTCGATACCCGCGCGGCGCTTGATTCACCCGTAACGGTTCACGGAAAAACGGACTTGAACGGTGTTGTTTGCTGTATGCCGCCGCACCTTTCCGACGGTAATGAGGATAAGGCTGTTTCCGCGGAAAAGCTGTGGGTAGACTTGGGACTTCCTGCTGATGTTGTGAAGAACAATGTGTCTCTCGGCGACAGCGTGAGCTTTTTTTCAAAGCCGAAGGAGCTTTTGAATAACAGAATAACAGCCTGCGCTCTCGATAACCGCGCCGGAGTAGCCTCACTTTTAAAAACAGCGGAATATATTTCCGATATAGAATTAAATTGCAGGATAATCATTCTGCTTTCCTGTCAGGAGGAAACTCTTGCCGCGGGAGCAAAGACAGTTCCGTTCAACTATGATATTGACGAGTGTATTTCTGTTGACGTAAGTTTTGCTTCTCAGCCCTCAGTCGACGACCAATACGCGAATATCGGATTGGGTAAAGGACCGATGCTTTGCCTTTCGCCGATATTGAACAGAGAAATGTTCAACAAAATGAAAAAGCTCTGCGAAACAAACGAAATGCCCTATCAGCTCGAGGTTTGCGCGGGAAAAACAGGCACAAACTCCGACCATATCGCGCTTTCTAAATCGGGCGTAAAAACCATGCTTGTTTCAATCCCCGAAAGAAATATGCACTCACAGGCGGAAACCGTGGATGTAAGCGACGTTGAAGCTGTCGCTAAACTTCTTTCTTTATACATCAAAGGAGGTAAAAATGGATAATCTTGACCTTCTTAAACGCCTTTGCGAAACAAGCGGCATTTCGGGTGACGAAAACCGTGTAAGAGCTTTAATAATAGACGAAATCAAAGATTTTGCCGACGAATACAGAGTTGACAATCTCGGAAATCTGATTGTTTTCAAAAAGGGTAAGAATCGTCCGAAAAACAAGCTGATGATTTCCGCCCATATGGATGAAGTCGGTTTTATGGTGACTGACATAACCTCCGACGGACTCCTGAAATTTGACGAAGTGGGCGGGATTGACCGCAGGGTTCTTCCCGCAACAAGCGTTCTTGTCGGTGATAAATACAACGGCGTAATACTAAACAAGCCCGTCCATCTTTGCGATTCAAATGAAAGAAATTCTATTCCCAAGTACGCCGATATGTTTATAGATATCGGCGCAACGAGCAGGGAGGAGGCTCTTTCTTATATTTCGCTCGGAGACAGCATAACCTTTGAAGCCTTGTATCAGGATAACGGTCACACGATTATCTCAAAGGCTCTCGACGACCGCGCGGGCTGTTATCTGATGATCAATATGCTCAAAAGCGAGCTTTTATATGATATGTATTTCACCTTTGTCGTTCAGGAGGAGGTAGGACTAAACGGAGCCAAGGTTGCGGCGTATTCCGTAGATCCTGATTTTTCGATTGTCCTTGAGAGCACAACAGCCGCCGATATTCCCTCGGTTTCGGGCTCAAAGCAGGTGTGTCTTGTCGGAGACGGAGCGGTTGTTTCGTATATGGACAGGAGGACGATTTACGATAAGGGTCTGATAAAAGCTTGTCAGGATATTTCCGAAGTTCAAAATATAAAGCTTCAATTCAAGCGCGCTGTCGCGGGCGGTAACGACGCGGGAGTTATCCACACTTCGAGAGGCGGGGTAAGAACGCTGGCGGTATCTCTTCCTTGCAGATACCTTCACTCTCAGCTTTCGCTGATTGCCCGTTCCGATTTAGAGCACGCTTATAAGCTTACAAATATTCTTGCTGAAAGAATCTGTGGTGGGGAAGTATGATAAAACTGGCAGGCGACGATTTTAACATCGAGCACTTTATAAATACAATGTCCGTCAAAAATCCATTCGGATGCAGGATTTCCTCGCTTTACAACACCTACGATTATCACCTGCCGTTTGTGGACTACTGGATACAGGCGGACAATCACAGGTGCACTTCCGTAATCGCGAGACTTGAAACCTCGTTCATACTTTTGCTCACCGATTATTCCGATCTGGACGAGGTCAGCTCGTTTATGAGAGTTTCGGGCGCCGCTTCAATTATCTGCGACGGAAAATACACTCTCAACTGCGGCTTAAACCGCGTTGAGGGACCCATTCTTCAAAGCGACTCGGTTATGGAGAACAAGGAAATTTTTGAGGTAATAAAGCCCGAGGTCAAGGAAGTATATGCCCTCATCAGCAAATGCACGTCAAAGAACTTTGCCGTTCCCTCATACGAGAGCTTCACGCTTGACGTCAGTCATAAGCTCAACAAAAAGACCGTCAGGCTGTACGGAGTTAAACAAAGCGAGCTTGTGTCTTGCATTATGACGCTTGCCGAAAGCTCGGACAGCGCAGTTCTCGGAGCTTTGGCAACCGACCCCGAACGCAGGAATATGGGTTACGGAGCGTTTTTGATAAAGTACATCAATAATGTTCTGACTCGCGAAGGAAAGACTGTTTTCCTTCACAGAGCGCCCGATGAAAACATAGAATTTTACAACAAGCTCGGCTTCAAGGTTTACGGATTTTGGGCCGAGTACAAGTAAAGGATTGATTAAATGTATAACTTCTTCGATATTTCCGAGGAAATTTTAAAAGCTTCCGAAAAGGCGATGGAGCTTTGCGCTGACAAGCTGCGTGAAATCGACGAAATTCAGGAGTACAACCAGCACAAAATGCTCAAAGCCTTTCAAAAAGCAAAAATAAGCGAGAGTCACTTCACCGCCACAACGGGCTATGGCTACGGTGATAGGGGAAGAGACGCTCTGGACGAGGTTTATTCCTATGTTTTTGACGCCGAGGACGCGCTTGTAAGACACAATTTCGCAAGCGGTACCCACGCGTTGACGGTCGCGCTGTTCGGCGTCCTCAGACCGGGCGACAAAATGCTTTCCGTAACGGGAACGCCCTACGATACACTCAGAAGTGCGATCGGAATTGAAGGTAATTATTCGGGCTCCTTAAAGGATTTCGGAATAATCTATGACGAAACAGAGCTCAAAGCAGACGGCACCGTCGATTACGAAGCAATTAAGCAGAAGCTTGACGGAAGCTATAAAATGGTCTATATCCAGCGCTCTCGAGGCTACAGCACACGCCCGACGCTGACTATAAATGATATTGAAAAGATAGTAAAAACCGTCAGAAGCGTCGATAAGGACGTTATAATTATGCTCGACAACTGCTACGGCGAATTTGTTGAGAAAAAACAGCCGCTCGCTGTCGGCGTGGATTTGATGGCGGGCTCGCTGATAAAGAATCCGGGCGGCGGAATAGCTCCTACAGGCGGTTACATAGCGGGCAGACGCGACTTGGTCGAAATGTGCTCGTACAGACTGACCACACCGGGAACGGGAAAGGAAATAGGCGCTACACTCGGAGTAAACCGCGAGCTTTTTCTCGGCACCTACCACGCTCCGCACGCCACGGGCGAAGCGCTTAAAACCGCCGTTTTTGCCTCGGCGTTATTCAGTGTTCTAGGCTACGAAACCTCACCCGCCTATAACGAGGACAGGGGAGACATCATTCAGCTTATAAAGCTCGGAACACCCGAAAACCTTGAGAGCTTCTGCGTCGGGATCCAGCACGGCTCGGCTGTAGACAGCTTTGTGACACCGTATCCAGACGATATGCCGGGCTATGAGGACAAGGTCATTATGGCTGCGGGAGCGTTCACACTCGGCTCCTCAATCGAGCTTTCTGCCGACGCTCCGCTCAGAGAGCCTTACGCCGTATGGATGCAGGGCAGTCTTAATTTCCATTCGGGAAAGCTCGGCGTAATGCTTGCGGCGAATGAGATTATCAATAAAAGGAGAAATAAATAATGAGTGTTTACGTTACATATACAAGTGATAAGAGCAAAATAGTCGCTCTGTTGCTGTGCATTTTCGGGGGATTCCTCGGCTTGCATCATTTTTATGTAGGCAAGATTTTTATGGGAATCATCTACTTACTTACTGGCGGAATCTTCGGTATCGGCTGGATAATTGATATTATCAGAATATGCCTCGGCAGCTTCAAGGATAACGTCGGCGCTCCGCTCAGGCAATAAAAAAGGTCTCGGCTCTTATCTGAAAAGCCGAGACCTTTTTTATTCAGAGTTCAATTTTTTCAGGGAAAGCTTCCTTTCTCATAATTTCCCACATTTTATCTATATAGGCAAGCGTATAAAAGTTTTCATAATAATGGTAATAAAATGCGCCCTTTAGCGTCAGCTTATACACTCCGTTTTCCTCAACAACAAATCCCATAAGCTTAGCGAGCCAAAGCTCAAGTCCGTACATCTTTTTTATAGGAACACCGAAAAAGCTCTCAAAATCTCGCGGATTGATCTTTGTGCTGTAAGCTGTCCAGAAAAGATAATAAACCATCCTCTGCCTTTTTGTGAAACGTATCGTAAGCGAGGTGGGCAGTGTTTTTTGCGAAATCCTTTTGATGTATTCTTCCACTGAAAAAGTGTTGATTTTGAACTGCTCCTTCAAGAGTGTGGTCGCCGAGCACCCGAAGCCCAAGAAATTATCCCTTGTCATAGACGAGTATTTCGCGTCTTTTTCATTCGAGAATGTCCAAATTGAGCTGCGGATATAGCCTTTGTCCAGACAGTATTCTGTTATACTGTCGAGCAGAGCTTTCTTTTCCTTTTTAGCCATAGCTTTGACCTTACTGTCAGTAAAGGTGAAATCTATAAAGGGATAAATCGCGATATGATTTGCTCCGATCGAAAACGCGGTATCAATGTCCGATTTTAAATCCTCAAGTGTCTGAGAGGGGAGAGCAAATATGAAATCCATAGACACGGTTTCAAATCGGACTTTTTCAAGCGCGTTTTTTATAGCGTTTAAATCAAAACTGCTTCTGCCGAGGATATTTTGGTACTTATTCCGAAAGGATTGAATACCTATACTTATTTTTGTAACTCCGACAGCTTTTAGCATCTTTAGCACATCGCAAGTGACATTGTCGGGGTGAAGTTCCAGCCCGATTCCATCGGTAATAGTAAAATGCTCCCTGACCGCGCTGATAATATCACCGAGTCGATCAGCGGCAAGAGCGGGAGTTCCTCCGCCGAAATAAAGACTTGTGACTGTTTTCTTTTTATTGTGCTGATTTCCGACAAGATGGATTTCATTAATCAGAGCGTCAATATAACGGCTGCACAGCTCCTCGTCATATTTAACCTTGCAATACGGACAGAAACTACAGATACTTTTGCAGAAGGGGATATGTATATAAAGTCCGAGCCCCTCGCACTCCGGGTACGGAAGAATATCGTCGTATTCATTTTTAAAAGAAAAAGGTTTTAAAGAACGTGTAAGCCACATTCTTGTCAAAGATGTAAGTACGCTCATGTTTTATATCCCTCAGAAAATATGTGAATATTATACTTCTTTATTATAATGGTGTCAATTGCATATAAACTTATTTTACATTTGACGCAGGAGCGTTCTTTTAACGGGCTGTTCGATTCCCCTTATCCGCTCTTTACTTGTTATATATATTAATTAATATCTACTGAACAACCCCCAATTTCAAACTGCGGATAATCAGCCATAACATCTCCGCCCTCAACTTCTCAATCTTCCTCAGATTTAGAAGCAAGACGGACATAGCAATGCTGTGGCAAGTCGTTTCTTTTAGC
>JAFNSO010000035.1 GCA_017384945.1 Ruminococcus sp.
CTGTGTTTTCAGCGCCTTGTACACTTTCGGATTGCCTTGCACGATAATATCTCTGTTTAGTACCCTGCTGATTAAAAAATCCTGTTTGGTGTGACCGGAAAGCTTAACAGCAAAATTGATTTGATCGTTTTCTTCGGGCGATACATTAAAACCTACTGTCTTGCAACGCCAGCGGTTTTTTCTGTCTCTGTTTTTAGCTGACATCCTCTATTCCCCTTTCCACATTCAGTTTTGCAGCCATTTCATTCTGCGCCGTAGGAAGCATATGAGCATAGCGGTAAGTGATGTCTATACTCTCGTGTCCTACACGGTTTGCGATAGCTACCACCGAAAAGCCCATTTCGATTAACAACGAAACGTGGCTGTGGCGCAAATCGTGTATGCGTATGCGTTTTACGCCAGCTTCTTGACTGCCGCGCTTCATCTCCCGATGCAAATAACTTTTTGTAATCAAAAATATTCTGTCATCGGGCTGTACGCCGTAAATGGATTTGATGTAGTCCTGCATTTCTTCGGCGAGAAAATCAGGCATTGTTACTGTGCGAATACTCTTAGTCGTTTTCGGATCGGTAATAACGTCCTCGCCGTTTATACGCTGATAGGATTTGTTGATTCTTACCGTCCGCTTTTCAAAATCGAAATCAGCAGATGTTAGTGCTAACAATTCTCCTAATCGTAATCCGCACCAATAGAGCATTTCAAAGGCATAATATGAAACGTTTTTATCCATCATTGCTTCGGCAAATTTGAGATATTCCGCCTTTGTCCAAAACAGCATTTCTCGGTTTTGTTTTTTGCCCATACTGCCCGCTTTCTTGCAAGGATTTTCTTTCAGGTTATAAAATCTGACAGCGTGATTAAAGATAGCGGAAAGCTGGTTCTGGATAGTTTTCAAATATACCGGAGAATACGGTTTACCGTTATCGTCCCTGTGGTTGATCAATGTGTTTTGCCAGGTGATAATCTGCTGTGGCGTAATATTACACATTTTCAGCTTTCCGAAATAAGGGAGCAGCTTTTTTTCGATAATATGCTCTTTGGTTGACCAAGTGTTTTCCTTGATCCTTGACTTCATATCTTCGGTGTAGTGTTCAACAAAGCTTTTAAACGTCATATCTAAGTCGCCACCGAGCTTATTGAGCTGTTCACGCTCCCAAGCCTGCGCTTCTCGTTTGGTTTTAAAGCCCCGTTTTTGTGACTGTTTACGTTCTCCGTTCCAGTCGGTGTAGCGATATATTACTCGCCAAGTGTTTGTCTTTTCTTCTTTATATACTGACATAGTTACCTCTCTTTCTTTGTCACACCGTAACAGGTGCGCTCAATAAAATACTGTTTATTTACTCGCCCCGAAATCGTTAAATAGCCTTCTGCCTTAAGTTCAGCGTTAAGCTGATGTACGATTTTATAGGCGTAGGATTTAGAAACCCCCAGTGTCTGAGCTACCTCATCAACACTCATAAAGCTTGTACCGTCCATTCAAATTCCCCCTTTCTGAAAAATATAATTATTGTTATTTAGTGTCGGATACTTTCTGACCGCATTCCGATTCGCCCGAGCGGATACGTCATTACCGTGGCGTACAACGGTTAAACCAATAACTTAACGCTATTTGTTTAATATCATTATACTAAACATTTTTGTTTATGTCAAGTGCATTTGAAGAAAATATTTAACTTTTTTGTTTTGGTTGGCTTGACATACACTAAACATATATGTTATTATAGTTATATCAAAACAAAAAAGGGGCAATTAATGATGGCTATTGGTGAAAGAATTAGATTTTTCCGAAATCTGCGTGGAATGACACAAAAATATTTAGGCTGTTTAGTAGGGTTTCCTGAGAAAACCGCAGACATCCGTATGGCACAGTATGAATCAGGCACAAGATCGCCGAAAGCAGATTTAACAAATAAACTTGCGGAGGTATTCGGCATATCTCCCGACGCATTAAACGTACCTGACATTGATTCCTATATCGGTCTTATGCACACTCTATTTACCTTAGAGGATATTTACGGGCTGACGATTGAGAAAAGAGACGGCGAGATTATTATGCGTGTTGATCCGTTCAACAGCAGAGAAGCACAAAATCTTTTAGACGAGCTTCACGTTTGGTGTGCGGAGCGTGAAAAATACCGCAATGGTGAAATCAGCAAAGACGACTACGACAAGTGGCGTTATAACTATCCAAAGTATACCAATGTCAATTATGCGAAAGCTCCTTCACAAGAATTGAGTGAAGCTATGGCAGAAGCATTCAAGGATAAACTCAAGAAAGACTAAAATCAAGACAAAATAATAAGAGCTATCAGACTTACAGAAAATCTGATAGCTCTCTATTTTTACAATAATTCAAATAATGTTGCCATTCTGTTGCCAACGAGGACAATCACACGGCAGAAACCGCTTGTTTATGCGCTTTTTAACGGTTTGGGGATTACTCCCACTCGATTGTGCCCGAGGGCTTGGGGGTTAAGTCGTAGAGGACTCTGTTGACGAGTTCTACTTCGGTGGTTATTCTCTTTGTGATATGCTGAAGGAGCTCGAAGGGAACGTCCTCGACTGTGGCGGTCATAGCATCCTTTGTGTTTACG
This sequence comes from Ruminococcus sp., assembly GCA_017384945.1. Taxonomy (GTDB): domain Bacteria; phylum Bacillota; class Clostridia; order Oscillospirales; family Acutalibacteraceae; genus Ruminococcoides. Next base: position 2,595 of record JAFNSO010000035.1, read on the forward strand.
GCGCGGATGATTACGGGATAAGCGAAGGTGCGCTTTCCGTCCTTTACGCCGACCGACTTGAAATCGGGAACAGCGGTGAAATACTGCCAGACCTTGCCCTCAAGTCCGTTTTTCGCGAATTCCTCGCGGAGGATCGCGTCGGACTCTCTTACAGCCTCGAGTCTGTCTCTTGTAATCGCGCCGAGGCAGCGAACTCCGAGTCCGGGACCCGGGAAGGGCTGACGGAATACCATATTATCGGGAAGTCCGAGCGCCTTGCCGACCACTCTGACCTCGTCCTTGAAAAGAAGCTTTACGGGCTCTACGAGCTCGAACTGCAAGTCCTCGGGAAGGCCGCCGACGTTGTGGTGAGCCTTTACTCCGTCAGACTCGAGAATATCGGGATAAATCGTTCCCTGCGCGAGGAATTCGATTCCGTCGAGCTTTCTCGCCTCTTCCTCGAATACTCTGATAAACTCCGCGCCGATGATCTTTCTCTTCTTCTCAGGCTCCGCGACTCCCGCGAGCTTGTCGAGAAAACGGTCTACAGCGTCAACATATATGAGATTGGCGTTCATCTGGTTCTTGAAAACCTCGACAACCTGCTCGGGCTCACCCTTGCGGAGAAGTCCGTGGTTAACGTGAACGCAGACGAGCTGCTGTCCCACAGCCTTAATCAAAAGCGCGGCTACAACGGAGCTGTCAACTCCGCCCGAAAGCGCCAGAAGCACATTTTTGTCGCCGATTTGCTCTCTTAACTCCTTGACCTGCTCGTCGATAAAGGCGTTCGCAAGCTCGGGGGTTGTAATTCTTTCCATTGTATCGGGACGTACATTTCCTTGCATAATTCTATCTCCTTAATTCTTTTATGGAATATTACTCCCATTCAACCGTTCCCGGCGGTTTACTGGTTATATCGTAGACTACTCTGTTTACGTTTTTTACTTCGTTTATTATACGGCTCGAAACCCTCTGCAATACGTCGTAAGGGATTCTCGCGAAATCTGCTGTCATAAAGTCGTCGGTTGTGACGGCTCTGATCGCTATAAGGTGGTCGTAGGTTCTGTGATCGCCCATTACCCCGACGGTTCTGATGTCGGGCAGGACGGCGAAGTACTGGCTGAGCTCATTTTCGATTCCGCTGCGCTTTATTTCGTCTCGGAAAACAGCGTCGGCGTCCTGCAAAACCTTGATTTTATCTTTGGTGATTTCGCCGATTATTCTGACACCGAGACCCGGACCCGGGAAGGGCTGTCTCCAGACGAGCTCTCTCGGGATTCCGAGCAGCTCCCCTACCCTTCTGACCTCGTCCTTGAACAAGTCCTTAAGCGGTTCGATCACGCCGTCAAATTTGATGTCGTCGGGCATTTTGACCTGATTGTGGTGGGTTTTTATCTTATCCGCGTCACCCTTGCCGCTCTCGATGCGGTCGGGATAAATCGTACCCTGAGCGAAAAAGCCTCCGTCGGACTCTTCCCTGACCTTGTTCCAGAACACCTTGTAAAACTCGGTGCCGATAACGTGTCTCTTATCCTCGGGGTCTGTCAGACCCTTTAGCTTGGAGATAAACTCGTCGCCGCAGTTTACGCGGACAAATTTCATATCAAAAAGGCGTGTAAAGGTGTTTTCGACAAAATCGCCCTCGTCCTTACGCATAAGCCCCTGGTCAACAAACACACAGGTTAGCTGTTCGCCGACGGCCTTGCTGAGAAGCGCCGCCGCGACGGAGGAATCAACACCGCCCGACAGTCCGAGAACGACCTTTTTGTCGCCGATTTTGTCTCTGAGAGCCTTTACCGTGGCGTCGATAAAGCCCTCCATTTTCCAGTCGCCCTTGCAACCGCACACATTGTAAATAAAGTTTTTAAGAAGCTCGCCGCCGTACTCGGTGTGAGTAACCTCGGGGTGGAACTGAACGGCGTAGATTTTCTTTTCCTCGTTTTCCATCGCCGCGCAGGGACAGTCGGCGCTGTGAGCCGTGATTTCAAAGCCCTCGGGAGCTTCGCTTATATAGTCGGTATGGCTCATCCAGACTACGCTGTCGGGGATGTTTTTAAACAGAAGGCTGTCCTTTTTGTCGACTGTTACGTCTATTTTACCGTATTCGCTCGTCTTTGCCGACTCGACCCTGCCGTTTTTCATCCAGCAGATAAGCTGACAGCCGTAGCAAATTCCGAGAACGGGTATTCCGAGCTCCAAAATCTCCCTGTCATAATGCGGAGAGCTCATATCATAGACGGAGTTGGGACCGCCCGTGAAGATGATACCCTTGTAGCCCCCGCTTTTGATTTCTTCAATGTCGGCGGTGTATGGCTTTATTTCGGCGTAAACCTTGTGGTCTCTGACCCTGCGGGCAATCAGCTGATTATACTGACCGCCGAAATCGAGAACAAGAATTTTTTCGGTAACACTCATACGCCGCCTCTTATCTGTAGATTATATCGTCACGTGAGGGACCGTTGCTGACGATTCCGATGTGAACGCCGATTTCCTTTTCGGCAAACTCTATGTACTCGCGGCACTCTTTGGGTAAATCCTCGTACTTCTTGATACCGCTGACGTCGCATTTCCAGCCCTTGAGGGTTTTTAGAACGGGCTTGCATCTTTTGAGCTTTGTCGTGCTCGGGAAATAGTCGATTACCTCTTCGTCGAGCTCATAAGCTACGCAAACGGGGATTTCGTCGAGATAACCGAGAGCGTCGATAACGGTGAACGCTACGGTAGTCGCGCCCTGAACCTGACAGCCGTAACGGCTTGCTACCAAGTCGAGCCAGCCCATACGTCTCGGTCTGCCCGTTGTAGCGCCGTACTCGCCGCCGTCGCCGCCGCGGTTACGGAGCTTTTCAGCCTCCTCGCCGAAAATTTCGGAAACGAACTCACCCGCGCCGACAGCGCTTGAGTAAGCCTTTACAACCGTGATCACTTCTTTGATTTCATAAGGAGGAATACCAGCGCCGACAGCGCCGTAGCCCGCGATTGTGTTCGACGAGGTAACCATCGGATAGATACCGAAGTCAGTGTCCTTCAAAGAGCCGAGCTGACCCTCGAGAAGGATGTTTTTGCCGTTCTTTAAGGCGTCTCTCATAAATGTAAAGGAGTCGCCGACGTAGGGAGCCAGAAGCTCCTTATATTCCATAAGCTTGTCAAAAATCTCCTCAACTGTGATTTCTTCCTTGTTGTAGAGATTTTTAAGAGTCGCGTTTTTGATTTCGACAGCATGAGCGATTTTTTCCTTTAAGCTGTCCACGTCGTCGTAGAGCTCGTTGATCTGAAAACCGATTTTGCTGTATTTATCCGAATAGAAGGGAGCGATTCCGCTCTTTGTCGAGCCGAAGGAGTTTTTGCCGAGACGCTCCTCCTCGTAGCAGTCAAAAGCCACGTGATACGGCATAACGATCTGAGCTCTGTCCGAAATGAGAACATTGGGCTTCGGAACGCCCCTGTCCTCGAGCTCCTTGATTTCCTTTACGAAGTTCTCTACGCTGAACGCGACTCCGTTGCCGATTACGTTTGTGATATTCTGATGAAAAACTCCCGACGGAAGCTGATGAAGAGCGAATTTTCCGTAGTTGTTAATTATAGTGTGACCCGCGTTGGCTCCGCCCTGAAAACGTACTACAACGTCGCTGTCATTGGCAAGGACGTCGGTGATTTTACCCTTACCCTCGTCGCCCCAGTTGGCGCCTACAATTGCTTTAACCATTGGTGTTCACTCCTTAAACATTGATCTCGGGCTTTTCGTCCCGAACCTCTTTATATCTTTCAAGAACAGGAGCGATTTCCTCCCTGAGGAAGTCCTCGGTCTGCTCCTTTGCTCTGCCTGTGTATTTTTCGGGCTGAAGGATTTTCTCCAAATCCTCGAGCGTTACGCCGAACGCCTCGTCAGCCGCGATTCTCTCGAGAAGGTCGTTTTCGCCGCCCTCCTCCTTGATGACCTTTGAAGCCGCCATAGAGTGCTGACGGATTTTCTCGTGAAGCACCTGGCGGTCAGCGCCGCGATACTTTACGGCGTCCATCATAATGTTCTCCGTAGCCATAAAGGGAAGCTCTTTTCTCAGTCTAGCCTCGATAACCTTGGGATAAACGACAAGACCGTCGGCGACATTTGCGTAAAGATTGAGGATACCGTCAATCGCGAGGAACGCCTCGGGAATTGAAAGGCGCTTGTTCGCGCTGTCGTCGAGGGTTCTCTCAAACCACTGAGTAGCGGACGTAAAATAGCCGTTGAGCACATCAACCATTACATAACGTGAGAGTGAGCCGATTCGCTCGCTTCTCATGGGATTGCGCTTGTAAGCCATAGCTGAGGAACCGATCTGATTCTTCTCGAACGGCTCCTCGACCTCCTTCAGATGCTGGAGAAGTCTGATGTCGTTCGAGAACTTTGAAGCGGACTGAGCGATTCCCGCAAGCACGTTCAAAAACTGTGAGTCAACCTTTCTCGAGTAGGTCTGACCCGAAACAGCGAAGCAGCCCTTAAAGCCCATTTTCTCGGCAATCTTTTTATCGAGAGCCTTGCACTTCTCGTGGTCTCCCTCAAAGAGCTCCAAAAAGCTCGCCTGAGTGCCAGTGGTACCCTTTGAGCCCAAGAGCTTTGCCTTTGAAAGCTGATACTCAACGTCCTCTAAGTCGAGCAAAAGCTCCTGCAGCCACAAAGTAGCTCTCTTGCCGACGGTTGTCGGCTGAGCGGGCTGAAAATGCGTAAAACCGAGGGTCGGAAGCGCCTTGTACTCGTCCGCGAACTTTGAAAGATTCCTGATAACGGTGACGAGCTTGTTTCTGATGAGCTTCAACGCCTCGTTCATTATAATCAAATCGGTATTGTCGCCAACATAGCAGGAGGTAGCGCCGAGGTGGATAATACCCTTCGCGTCGGGACACTGCTGACCGTAGGCGTAAACGTGGCTCATTACGTCGTGACGAACGAGCTTTTCACGCTCCTGAGCGACCTCGTAGTTGATGTCGTCCTTGTGCTCCTTAAGCTGATCGATCTGAGCCTGAGTCACAGGCAGTCCGAGCTCCATTTCCGACTCGGCAAGAGCAATCCAAAGCTTTCTCCATGTTCTGAATTTCATATCGGGAGAAAAGATGTACTTCATCTCCTTGCTCGAATAACGAGCGGAAAGCGGGCTTTCGTAAACGTTTTTATTCATTTAATCGCCATAGCCTTTCTGCCCACATAATACATAACAAATAATTACCACAGCCTTACCGTGGGCAGATAAGGCTTAAAGCGGCGATCCATTTATCGCTTGATGCCGCGCGGCGGCAAACCGGGCGGCCAATAGTTAAAAAACAAGTTTTATCAGACTTGCTCCTCCTTCGAGGCGCAAGAATCTTTTTTGTCAAAATTCATACCGCCTCGCTCCTTGCCTTTAAGCGTAAGCTTGGTGGTCTGAGCGGGATATTTTCCGCTGAAGCACGCGTCGCAGTGACCGCAGGATTTGCCGAGAAGCATCTCGTCAAGAGAATCGGCGGGCAGATACCCGAGTGTGTCGGCGCCGCTCAGCTCGCAAATTTCCTCAATCGTGTGATTGACGGCGATAAGCTCTCCGCGCGAGGGAATGTCGGTTCCGTAATAGCAGGGCCACATAAACGGCGGCGAGCTGATACGCATATGAACCTCCTTGGCTCCGGCGGCTCTGAGCATATTTGTGATTCGGTCGATTGTCGTACCGCGGACGATGCTGTCGTCGATTACGACTACACGCTTGCCCTTTATCATATCGCCGATCGGGTTGAGCTTTATTCTTACAGACTTCATTCGCTCGCTCTGACTCGGCTTGATAAAGGTTCTGCCGATGTAGGAGTTCTTGACGATTCCCTTTTCATAAGGGATCCCCGACTCCTCGGCGTAGCCGATCGCAGCGTCGATACCCGACTCGGGGACGCCGATAACGAGGTCGGCGTCAACGGGGTATTCTCTCGCGAGAATCCTTCCCGCCTGCTTTCTCGCCTCGTAGACGCTTATTCCGTCGATGTAGCTGTCGGTACGCGCAAAGTAAATATATTCAAAAATACAGAGAGATTTTTCGCATTTTTCCTCGGGCATAATGCTCTTTATACCCTTTTCGTCGACTACGACTATCTCGCCCGGCTCAACGTCTCTGACAAACTGCGCTCCGCAGGCGTCGAGAGCCGCGCTTTCGCTGGCGAAAACGACAGTCCCGTTCAGCTTGCCCATACACAGCGGACGAAAGCCGTGAGGGTCGCGGGCGGCTATGAGCTTTCTCGGGCTCATCACCAAAAGAGAATACGCTCCCTCGAGCTTTTTCACAGCGTTTACAACAGCCTTCTCCGCCGAACCCGAATGAATACGCTCTCTGGCTATCATATAACAGATAACCTCGGAGTCTATCGTCGTCTGGAAAATCGCTCCGCGCTTTTCAAGCTCGCCTCTGATTTCAACCGCGTTCGTGAGGTTGCCGTTGTGAGCGACAGCAAGCGTACCCTTCACATAACGCATAACAAGCGGCTGTGCGTTTTCCAGCACAGAGCCGCCTGCTGTTGAGTAACGGACGTGCGAAACCGCCATCTGTCCGTTTAAAGAGTCGAGTATAGAATTGTTGAAAACTTCTGTAACGAGTCCCATATCCTTGTGGTAGTTTATAACGCCGTCATCCGACACCGCTATGCCGCAGCTTTCCTGACCTCTGTGCTGCAAAGCAAGAAGTCCGTTATAGCAGGCGTAGGCGGGACTGACGGAGCCATCGCCGTATATACCGAAAACTCCGCATTCCTCGTGGAGTCCTTCTGTCGGGAGATTATCAAAAGTATAGTTCAAAGATTTCACACTCCGAATAATATTTCTGTAACGGGAGCAGGTCAGTCAGCGAGACCTACACGCTTCATCATCTCGGCGTAAGCGTCCTCAACACCGCCCATATCGCGGCGGAAACGATCCTTGTCGAGCTTCTCCTGAGTATCTACATCCCAGAAACGGCAGGTATCGGGAGAAATCTCGTCGGCGAGGAGAATCTCGCCGTGGAAACGGCCGAACTCTATCTTGAAATCAATCAAATCGACGTTTACGGACTTAAAGAACTCGAGCATAACCTCGTTAACCTTGTAGGCGTACTCGGAAATCTTCGCGATTTCCTCCTTGGTAGCCGCGCCGATAGCATAAATCTGGCTCTCGTTGATCATCGGGTCGCCGAGGTCGTCGTCCTTGAGACAGAACTCAAGCGTAGGAGCCTTGAAGGCTGTGCCCTCGGGAACGCCGAAGCGCTTTGAGAATGAACCCGCCGCCTTGTTGCGGATGATTACCTCGAGAGGAACGATGTCAACCTTTTTGAGAAGCGCCTCACGGTCGTTGAGCTCCTCGACAAAATCGGTGGGAACGCCCTTTGCCTCAAGAAGCTTGAACATAAAGTTGGACATACGGTTGTTTACGACGCCCTTGCCGACAATCGTACCCTTCTTTTCGCCGTTGAACGCCGTAGCGTCGTCCTTGTAGGAAACGATGCAGTAATCGTCGTTATCCGTGGCAAAAACCTTTTTTGCCTTACCTTCATACATTTGCTCTTTCTTTTCCATTTCAGATTCCTCCATTAAAGAAATACTTTTGAAATAATTTTACAGATACCATTATATAATAAAAAATTGCCATAAACAATATAGATAAAAGAATTAAAACCACTTTTGGAGCATTATTTAAAATTTTAGCGGATGAAAAAATATTTTTAGTTTATTTGACAAGCAGAGCTCCAAACGCAAAAAAACGCGCATAAAAGCGCGCTTTTTCGTTATTTGCTGTATTTATACGTCTTGATTTTGTACTTTGCGGACGAATCGTCGTAAACGTAGTAGCATACGTCGCCCGAGTAGAATCTTATTGATTCCGTTCTTTCCTTGCCGTTTGTGAAATAGAACTTTCTGTATTCATCGGCTGGCAGAGTGAATTTGTAGACATTATTGCCATTAGAGTTTTTCTCGACAAGCGTCATTTCAGTACCGGGGAAAGGAACGGCGGCTGTCTGGTTGTCGTCCGTATAATTGTAGATATAGACCTTATCCCAGCCCTTTACGTCCTCGTAGTAAACCGTGGTCGACTCCTGTGTGTCAACATTTGAGGAATCAACTACATACAAAAGACGGGAATTGAGCTTTCTCAGTGTTTTGGCGTCCTCGTTATTTCTGAACGCCTTTTTGAGAGCCATATAACAGTCGTATGAGGAATAACGGTAATAGAGCCCCAAATTGTTCTCGACCACCGAGTAAATGTTTTTGTCAATCTTAGCCTGTTCCTTGTCAGTCGTGAGCTTATCTTTGAGATTCGCGGCAAACTTCTGAATACGGGTGGAATCCTTTATGTTCACCCTTCCGTCGCCGTTTACGTCCGCATTAAAAAGCTGCAGGGGGCTGAGCTCGCTGTAATCGGCAAGATACCGCTGAATCAGCGTCGCGTCCGCGACATTTATATAATCGTTAAGGCTGACGTTACCGAGCTTGAACACGTCGCTGTCCGCGTCCGGAATAACGTCCGTGTACGGAATAACGCTGTCCTCAGACTTTTTTGACTCTCCCGCGATTGCCTTTGAGGGCTTTATTATATAGCACCAGTTGGGATCGATTTTATTGAAATGCAGATTAGCTCCGTTAAACATTATCGCGTCGTCAAACACGTCTACGATATAGCCCTCCGTATTCTCAACGGTCTTGTAGTTTGTGAGCTTATCGTCGATTATATATCTGATTCCCGCGACCGAGCTATTGTGAACCATCTGAGCCGAGGAGTTGTTGTTATCCGAATAATTGTACTGCTCCTTAAAGGAAATGTGCGTGTGTCCCGTAAGGAAGATCACGTCTCTGTACCTTTGCAGGATTGTCTTGAAGCGCTTGGTAGACTCAAGCTTATCGTAAAGAGGAAGGCTGTAATACGGCTCGCCGTCTACCCTGTCGCCCGCGCCGTATTTGTAGAACAAAGCGTGCTCGAGGATATAAATATTCTTTCCGTCTCCCGAGTATTTTTCGAGAAGTCCCTCGAGCCAGTCGAGCTGAGCGTCGGAGAACTGGTCGACCTTTCTTGACGGGTTAAATCCCTTTTCAAGCGCCATAAATATGAAATGGTCGCCGCAGATATCCTTCGCGAACCAGCTGTTCGGAGACTGACCTTCGACTCCCTTGTCCGAAACGTTGCCGTCAAGTCCCGTCCCGTTTATAAACTCATATGTGCCGAGGATCGGATTCTGACGGAGCTCGTGGTTGCCGATAGCCTCGTAAATCGGATTGCAGTAATCGGATTCTGAGATGATTTTCTGATACGAGCGCCACTCGCTGACGGAGATACCCTCGTAGCCCGTTGTATTATTGACGTAATCGCCTGTGCCGATGATGAAATCTACATTTCTCGCGGCGGCAGTGTCAAGAGCGTTTCTCCAGTGAAGCTCGTCGTATGCGTACGACTTCTTCGAGGTGTCGAGGTGGATATCCGAATACGACGCGAAACGGTACTTCCTGTCGCTTTCCTTGTGACTTAACAGTCTCTCTTTCGGAACGGTATATACGGCTGAGGCGTTCTTCACCGATTTATCGGCGGGCTCATTCTCGGATTTAACCGCTATAAGCTTTGTAGCCTCAACGGGAATCGACGCGCGCTCGTACATCTTATGCTTGAAGGTTTCGGCGGAACTAAAGCTGTGAGTCACTATCTCGCTGTAGCCGTCCAAAGCCTTTTCGTCGTTTGCCCAGTAGAGCCAGAAGGTTCCGCTGTCCGCCGTAAGCTTGATCGTGCCCTCGGCAAAGCCCTTGTCGGACGTCGCAAAGTCATATTCAAGCTTTACCGAGTCGGCGTAAAACACAGGCAAGGAAGATATTATCAGCGTTGCCAAAAGTAAAAAAGAAATCAGTTTTTTCATAAAGTTGTCCTTTCGGATTACATCCAGTTATTTATCATCGAAAAATCACAGTTGTGCCTCATCAGCCAAAGCGTATCGTATACGCTGTTCGCGTCGAAGGCTCCTATTTTCAAGCCGAGCTTATGGGCTTTTTTTATATTCTGAGCTGTGGGATAACCGTCTCTGAACCTGACCATAACACGCTGAACCCCATGCTCCGCGCAGTATTTAAAGCCCTCGTCAATACTTTTTCCGTCGGGCTCGTTTATTAGAAAACAGCGGTTGCACGAGCGGTTTGAGAGCTTTTTGCAGCACCTCCTTGAAGAGGTCACGAAAACGGTCTTATCGAGCATACCGTATTTCTTAACTATGGAGAAAACCTCGTCGAGTCTTTCCTCGGAAATACCGCCGTCCTTTATATGAAGAAAGAGCTTAAGGTTCAGATTGGAAACCTTAGAGACAAGTTCCTCGACGGTCGGGATATACTGCGTTTTGTAGTTCTGATAAAGAGTTCCGTCCTTAACGGGGAAATTGAACCTCGACTCATTGTCGAGAGTCTTTACGGGAATCTGCGGAAATCCGCAGACGTTCAGAACATCATCATGCAAAACGAGAAAATCCCTCGTATTCGTAACCCAAAAATCAGCCTCAACGAACGGATAACCGTATTTCGCAGCCTGTTCAAAAGACGCGAAGGTGTTCTGCGGAGCTACGTCCATTGCTCCTCTGTGACCGACAAGCTCCATTCGCGGCTTTACGATGTTTAATATATCGGTTGTTGAATACACGCACGCCTTCTCGGTTGAGTTATAGGTCGCGAAGCGGTATTCACCGTCCTTTTTCAGATAAAACCTCGCGACAACAAGCTTGTCGTCGGGGATATTGTTGATTTTCATTGTGACGTATTTGTATTTTGAATAGCCGTCCGACCTGTAATTAAAGGAGCTGTTTCCGTAATCTCCGCGAACAAACGCGTTTTCGGTACCCTTGCAGCTGTATTCGGCGTCCGGCTTGACCGAGGAAAGACGCTCCTCAAGATTCTGAGCCAAGTCGGAAGCTGTAAGCCCGTCGGATTTGTCGAAGGAATAAATGAAATATCCGTAATCCTCCGACGAATTAAGAAGCCACGATAAACAAACGCTGACGAGTCTTATAGAGCTGAAATCATCACTCTTCACCTTCACGCTCAAAAACTCACAGTTGCGAAAATTATTACCCTTTATATTAAGCTTTGAGGGGGTCTTGTCATTCTCATCAAAGGTTGAAACTCCGTCGATACTGCCCGAATCGGTAGCAAAAACGGAAGTCACCCCCAAACCAAAGGTCAGAACAACCGCCAAAACAACAAGCCATGCCAAGGCTCTCTTAGCAATTATCATACCCATATTATCCTTTCACATACTATTCCCACATTACATCTAATTGTAGCATATAAGCGAAAAAATGACAATCCAAAATAATTTTAAAAACTCACGTGATTTTTGTATAGAGTTATGAGATATATAAAAACCCTACGGCGGAAAAATGGTCAAGCAGGACCATTTTTCCGCCTTTCGAGTCCGGTCACCGGCACCAAAAAAATCACCGTCCTTGAAGGACGGTGATTTTTTTGGTGCCGGTGACCTTGTTAAGTGGCTTAAACAGTGGCTTTTCAAGGGCTGACAGCAAATTTGACAGTATTTCGTCAACTTTTTTACGCAATTGCGAGATTGTTCGCTTTCATATATTCGTCCGCTACGGCGAGGTGTTCATTACGGTATTTTTCAAACACGGAGCAGTAGGTATTGAGCGTAATGTTAATATCGGTGTGTCCAAGCAGCTTCTGCAAAACCTTTGCGGGCATACCCGATTCGATACACCTTGTCGCATAAGTATGTCGGAGTGAGTGAAGGTCAACCTTACCGTATACGCTTTGATCAAGTATATTAAAATCCTCAACTGCCTTTGAGTAAGAAGAATTGACCTGATTGGTTGTGATCAGCTTGTCGGTTGTTGATTTGAACAGCAAACCGCTTTCTTTATCACCGACACATTCACTTACAAAATCTGCTACATCCTCATTGATATACAGTAAACGCATACCGGCTTCAGTTTTGATTTCATTGATAACGGTTGTACCGTATTCGCCTCTCGATACCGTCTTGCTCACACTGATAGTACGTTCAACAAAGTCAATATCCTCAACCTCAAGAGCACAGCATTCGCCGATTCTCATACCTGTGAACATTGATAGCAGCATTATTTCGCTGTAAAGAATATCCTCGGTTTTCAGAATGTGCAGCAGCTTTATCTGCTCATCGATAGTCAGTGCTCTGATGGGGATTTTCTTTTGCTTTGATTTAGGGCGTTTCATATCGCACATAGGGCTTATCTCAATAATACCTTTGCGGATAGCCTTGTTGAATACAGCGCAGAGTAGCTGATACATCTTGTTGATGCAGGATTGAGAGTAGTCCAAACATTCCGAAAAGAAAGTTATTACATCTTCTTCTGTTACAGCTTTAATATCCATATCAGAGATTGCAGAGAGCATTTTAAAGGTGGATTTCTTGCGGTCATAGCTACTCTGCCTGATTTCGTTCAGCATAAGCTGTTCCTCGATCATTTTGTCGGCGAGGTCGTAAATGGTCAACGGCTTTGGCTTCTTCGGGTTGTGAAGGTTACCCGCCTGAGCCTGAATATGAAGTTCTCGGATTATATCCTTGACCTCTTTTTCTGTCTTGCCGTAAACGGTTTTGCGGAGCTTATCGCCGTCGATTATCAGCGTAACCTGTCCTGCATAGCGGTTGCGGCTTTCTATAAAGTATATTGAACCGTCTCCGTGCGGAAGTTTCATTCTTTTGTTTTTCGTGCCTTTAGTTTTCATTTTCCGTCCTTTCCGCCTAAAGACACTGAATCGTAATCTGACTGTAAATATGATAGCTCAGATTTGATTCAGAGTCAATAGGCTTTCACACTTTAAATCGATAAATTTTGTTTTCTTTATTAAACTCTTCTTTTTTTACTCCATTCGATGAACGCCTGTTCGCTCACCTTGAAATTTTTGCCAACTCTCACCAAAGGAAAATCGGCTCTCATCATAATGCCTCTCGCTGTCGGCAGACTGCAGCCGAGAGCTTCGGCAACTTGTTTTGTGTTCAAAAATTTAATTGTCTCGTTCATATTATCCCTCCTCAGTTGCCGTACAAGCCGTCGGCTTCTAATGTGTCGATTGAATTGTAGAGGGCTGTCAGCAGATAAGCTCTCATATTTTTTATTTCGGTTGTGTTTTTTCGAGTGAGCCGATAACATATTCAATATGCTCGGCGGTGAGCTTTGACAGCCGTTTTCGGACTGTTTGTATGGGTATTTTCCGCTTGGCAATCCATACATAGTCGTCGCTTGAACAATATGTATCTGTAATCAGGCTCACGATTTCGTCAAGAATTCCACCGTAACTGCGCTCTGACAAAACACCATATTCAATTTGGTATTTGATCTCATCTTCCATCTCATCATAGCGGATAGATAGATTGGTATTACTCAATTCAGTATTACTATTATCAGTATTATTTCCTGCGGCTTTTTCGCACTCTGTAACGCTGATTTGCCGCATACCTGAATCCTGATTATCAGCGTTGTTGACTGCGGAATATTCGCTGCGAGCAATCTGCCGGACGTAAATCAAATCAGGTTTGCCTTTGCCTTGCTTATGTCTGCATATCAGCTTGAAGCGTTCAAGTTAACGAAAGAGCTTCGTCGCCTTGTCGTGACTGCATTTGAGTTTGTCACAAACCTCGCTATTGGTGAAGTAAACTATTACTCTCCCGTTATCGTCGGTCAGACTATTCTTTTCGGACAGTAAACTCCGATCAAGCAACAGAGAATAGAGCAGCTTTCCGTCTGATGACAGCTCTGTATATATACCCTCAAATAGAGCTTTTGGCAGTTTTATAAACTTGATGTTCATCATATTCGTTCCTTTCTTTTAATAATTCCCTTTCACTTGTACCCACTGAGAGCCGTCATTTTTGAAGTCTGCTTTCAAAATTTTTTCAAAAAAATATCGCCCGCCAAAATGGCGGACGCTGAAAGAAACGAAAATGTTATGATAATTTTTCTTAATGAAGAATC
>JAFNSO010000036.1 GCA_017384945.1 Ruminococcus sp.
GGCACCCAACAAATTGCGATTTATCTTGATAAATTCCACCATATATTGACAAATCGGTTGCAATTTTCGTCGATTTAAGATAAAATACTAATATATAGTAAGGAGGGGTAATATGACACAAAGTCAATACCGTCAAAACATTGATATAGTAAAGGGATATTTCCGCAAACCGATTGTCCTGATTTGCGCGATAACTTCATTCGTAACTATTATATACGGATTTGTTGAAGTACTGCTTTCCTCGGACAACACGGCGCTCAAATCTTTCTCAAACGCGTCGGCAACATTTATATCGGGCTACAAGCTTGGTTTTTTTTTCGCTTCTCTGATAGTTTCGGTTCCCGGAATACTTTTAGCGCTCTCGTTTTTGCTTTTCTATATATTAAGCAAAAAGCCAGACTCAAATCTCGGCGCACCGTCCGTTATATTCAAGGTCGTCTCAATCATTCAGTTTGTATTTGTATGCCTGGGCTTAGTTTTTTCTCTTCTTATTCTTGTAGCGTTCGGCTTAGCGTACGACACACGCTCCTCGGTTTTGTTTTTGTTTTTTGGGATAATGCTTTTCTTCGCGGTCGCGATTACGTTTGTATTCTATATCGCGCAGTTGATTTTCGCTTGCTCAATCCGAAAGAGCCTTACGTCCGTTTACATCACCGGCAAAGGCGCCGCGTTCTTCGGAGTAACAAAAATCATTCAGGCTGTTTTTTCCGTAATAATCATATTTAGTCTTTTCGTCTCGTCGTCTTCTGTTCCGAGAACATTGGGAGGCCTTGACGTATCGGCTTTCAGCCCGTCTGCTTCTTATCTCAGTATTATATCGTTTGCTCTTGCCGCGATAAACAGCATAGTTCTCGCGGTAATGGGCTTCGGCTACAACTCCTACATCAAGGGAATAACACGCGGCTTTAACACGGAGCCTCAGTACTCCGTTACAAACGAGCCCTATTCTCCTCAGCCTGTTCAGAACATCCAGCAGCCGCCTATTGAGCAGGTTTTCCCGAACCTCAAGCCTCAGAACAATGTCCCGCCGGCTCCACAGGCGCCGACGGACAGACCCTTTGAGCCGCAAATGATAATCTGCAAAACCTGCGGTCAGCAGCTCAATCCCGACGACTACTTCTGCAACAATTGCGGAGCCCCGATTGAAAGGTAATATAATAGGAAAAAGCTATCGGGCAGCCTTGGCTGCCCGATTTCCTTTTATTATCCTTTATCTTTTCTCAAATTCCTTAAACGCCTTGATCGCGGCTTCTCTTTTCTTGTACTCGTCGCTCTGCTTGTTGTTCTCGTCGATTTTATTGTTGTAGTAAATCATCATATATTTACCGCTGTCGGTGAGATAAGCCTTGACCTCTTTACTGTAAATTGTAAAGCTGCCGTTCTTCTTGACGCTTTCAAGCGTTTTGTCGCGTTCGGCGTTTGTACCGCTCAGATTGAACTCGTAAAGCTCAACCAAAACGTCGCCCATAGAGTACTTGTAGCCCTCCTTCGCGCCGATAAGCTCGTTTTTCATCTTTGTAACGTTCTTATCGTCCTGCTCGATGGTGATATACTCCTTATCCTTCATATAATCGCGCAGACCCGCCAGATCGTCCTTGTAGTCGGCTGCCTTTTTAGCCTCGGTAGCCGCCGCGGTAGTGGCTTGGGTCGAAGCGGTCGTACCGTTCTGAAGCTTCATATTCGGGTCCTTCACGGGGTCATAGCAGGAAGTGAAGGTCGCGGCAATCATAAACGCGGCGCACGCTGCCGCAATAATTCTTTTCATATTGTACCTCCAAGGTAGTTTTCAAGTATTATACACTAAATCCGAAACAAAATCAAGCGTTTGGCGCTATGTACTATTCGCCGAACATTTTCTTGAGCTTTTCGCGGAAGGTTTTCTGCTTCGCGAAATTCTTGTCGGAAAGCAGAGCGTCGAGCTCCTTAACGTGAGCCTTCTGCTTTGCGGAAAGGTTTCTCGGGATTTCGATGTTCATTTTAACATACTGGTCTCCCCTGCCTCTGCCGTTCAGGTGAGGAATACCCTTGCCCTTGAGCTTGAAAACATCCCCGGGCTGAGTTCCCTCGTGAACCGAATAGCTGACCTTGCCGTCGATCGTCGGAACGGTGATCTCAGCTCCGAGCATAGCCTGAGCGACGGTGATCGGCATCTCGCACCAGACGTCGTCTCCCCTGCGCTCGAAAACCTCGTGGGGCTTCACGCGGATATAAACGTGCAGATCGCCCGCGGGACCGCCGTTGATACCGCTGTTGCCGTGGCCGCCGACGTTGAGCACCTGATCGTCCGCGATACCCGCGGGGACGGTGATGTCGACCTTTTTATTTCTTCTGATTCTGCCGTTGCCGTTACAGGTATGACACGGAGTTTTGATGATCTTACCCTTGCCGCGGCAGGAGTCGCAGGCGCGCTGGGTCTGAACAACTCCGAAGGGCGAACGCTGGCTGACCGTAACCCGACCCGTACCGCCGCACGCGGAGCAGGTCTCGGCGGTCGTGCCCTTCTGAGCGCCCGTACCGTGACAGTCGTCGCAGGTGATTACGTTGCTGTAGGAAACGGTTTTCTGACAGCCCTTCGCCGCCTCCTCAAAGGTGATGGTGAGCTGAGCCTCAACGTCGTTTCCTCTGCGGGGAGCGTTCGGGTTCTGACGTCTGTTTCCGCCGAAGCCGCCGAAGCCGCCGAAGAAGGAGTTGAAGATGTCGCCGATGTCCATATCCTGACCGAACGGACTTCCGCCGCCCGCGCCGAAATTGGGGTCGACTCCCGCGTGACCGAACTGGTCGTAGCGCGCGCGCTTTTCGCTGTCGGATAGAACCTCGTAAGCCTCGTTGACCTCCTTGAACTTCTCCTCGGCAACCTTGTCGCCCGGGTGAAGATCGGGATGATACTGCTTGGCTGATTTTCTGTACGCCTTTTTTATCTCGTCCTCGGAAGCGCCCTTCTGAACGCCGAGCACCTCGTAATAATCTCTTTTGTCTGCCATAAAAACACCCTTTTTGAATTGAGAATTGAGAATTGAAAATTGAAAATGAATGTCGGGAAGACGGGTTCATCAAAAAATCAGACTTCTTTGCCCGACCGAATTTATATGCGCTTCGCGCTGCAAAATACAAATACTTTCGGAAAACAAACGCTTTTCATATAAGAAGCTGTCTGCTCAACATATAGTTCTCAATTCTCAATTCTCAATTCAACAGAGCAGCCCGAGGGGGCCGCTCTGTTGCTTATGCTTGATTTATCAGTTTACGTCTGTGAAATCGGCGTCGTAGACGTTGCCGTCGTTGCCGCCCTGCGGGTTCTGACCCATATCGGGACCGGGCTGTCCGCCCATATCGGGACCCGGCTGACCCTGAGGAGCCGCGTTCTGGTAGAGCTTCGCGCTTACCTCGTAGAGCGCCTTCTGGAGCTCATCCTTGGCTGTGTCGATAAGACCCTTGTCGTTCTTCGCGATAGCGTCCTTGACCGCCTGAGCCTTTGAGGTGATGTTGTCCTTGTCAGCCTGATCGAGCTTGTCGCCGTTCTCGTTGACGAGCTTCTCCGCCTGATAAGCCATATTCTCTGCCTCGTTCTTTGAGTCGATCTCCTATCTTCTCTTCTTATCCTCGGCATCGAACTGCTCGGCTTCCTTGAAAGCCTTGTCGATGTCCTCCTTGCTCATATTGGTTGAGGACGAAATCGTAATCTTCTGCTCCTTGCCTGTTCCGAGATCCTTCGCGGAAACGTTAACGATACCGTTCGCGTCGATGTCGAAGGTAACCTCGATCTGGGGAACGCCTCTCATAGCGGGAGCGATGCCTGTGAGAGCAAAGAGACCGAGCTGCTTGTTGTCGCGCGCGAACTCACGCTCACCCTGAAGAACATTGATCTCAACCTGTGTCTGGTTGTCGGCGGCAGTTGAGAAAATCTGGCTCTTCTTTGTAGGAATTGTTGTGTTTCTGTCGATGATCTTTGTCATGATACCGCCCATTGTTTCAACACCAAGTGAAAGCGGAGTAACGTCGAGGAGGAGCAGACCGTCAACCTCGCCGCCGAGTACGCCCGCCTGAATAGCGGCGCCGATAGCTACGCACTCGTCGGGGTTGATTCCCTTGAAGGGGTCTTTGCCGA
>JAFNSO010000037.1 GCA_017384945.1 Ruminococcus sp.
ACTCCTGTTATTTGGTTTTTCGTCACTACTATTATAACATTTTGGGGCTATGTTGTCTGTGTTTTTTTATCATTTTCCCGCGTTTTTGCCAGACTTTTCAAGGTTTTTATGTGGGAAAGTTGAGCGATTAACAATTAACAGAAAGGATGTGGACAAATGAAAAGAGTTTTGCGAAGGTCTTGGCTTACCTTTGTGGTCGTTATCGCTTTTTTCGGCGGTATGGCTTTTCTTATCGCGGAAACTCTTCTCAGCGCTTCCGACTGGGTCGACCAAGCGTATAACGGTCACATCTCGGGCGCGGGAGGACTTGCTCAGGCGGGCAGCATCACCGACAGAAACGGTGACACGCTGGCTAAAACCGTCAACAAGGAACGCGTCTACCATGAGGACAAAACCACGCGAAAGGCTCTCCTTCATGTTGTCGGAGACAATTCGCTCAACATATCCACGGCGATCCAAAGCCGCTTCCGTTCAGAGCTGACGGGCTACAGCTTCATCTGGGGGCTTAATATGCCCAAGTCGTTTCGAGGCGGCAGGGATATGCAGCTCACCGTCGACGCAAAAACCTGCAAGGCGGCTTACGAGGCGCTCAGCAACTACGACAGTGGCGCGTGCGTGATTTACAACTACAACACGGGCGAGATTATCTGCTCGGTGAGCGTCAAGGCTTACGACCCGAACAGCCCGCCTAAGATCACAAAGAAAAACGAGGATAAGTACGATGGCGTTTACCTCGACAATGTTCTTTCCTCGACATATACACCCGGTTCGATATTCAAGATCGTGACTGCGGCGGCGGCGATTGAAAACATCCCCGGCGTTATGGAGCGCAAATGGTATTGCTCCGGCAAGGAGGATATCGGCGGCGGAGACGTCACCTGTGTCGGCGAACACGGCACTGTCAATCTTGAACAGGCGTTCGGACATTCCTGCAACATCGTTTTCGCGGAGCTTGCGGTTGAGCTCGGCCCCGAAAAGATGAACGCTATGGCGAAGAAAATGGGCATAAAGGCTCAGTTCGACATAAGCGGTGTCAAGACGAAGCAGGGCGTCTACAGCATAAAGAACATAAACAAAAACCAGCTCGCGTGGTCGGGCGTCGGTCAGTACACCGACCAGGTCAACCCGACTCAGATGGCGATTCTCTGCGGAGCTATCGCCAAGGGCGGAAAATACACAAAACCGTACATAATCAGCGGCGAAAGCGGCTCGATCCTTTCCGATCTCGGTCTCTCGGCCGCGGGAAGCGAGGGCGGCGAGCTCGTCAAGCCCTCAACCGCGAAGGTTCTGCAAAAGCTTATGAGAAGCGCGGTCGTCAACGACTACGGCGACGATATGTTCGGCGGGATGAAGATTTGCGCCAAAACAGGTACGGGTGAAACCGTCAAGGGCGACGAGGAAAAGAACGACGGCTGGATGATCGGCTACTGCACAGACGAGGATACTCCGCTCGCGTTCGCGTGCGTGTGTCACTCAACGGACGAGTACGGTTATTCCTCGGCGGGCAAGATCGCGAAGGCGGCAATGCTTCAGGCGAGAAAAAGCTTAAAAAACGACTGATACGTTTAAACGTTTTAATATGAAAGGAAGAAAACTCTATGAATCCATTGAAATTATTATTCGGAAATTACTCAAAGCGCGAGGTCAAGCGCGTTCAGCCTATAGCTGACAAGGTTCTCGCGCTCGAGGAAAAATACGCGGCGATGAGCGAGTCAGAGCTCAAAAAGCAGACCGCGATCTTGAAGGAAAGACTCGCAAACGGCGAGACGACCGACGATATCCTCCCCGACGCCTTCGCGGTTTGTCGAGAGGGCGCGTGGAGAGTGCTCGGAATGAAGCACTTCCCCGTTCAGATCATCGGCGGTATAATTCTTCATCAGGGAAGAATCGCCGAAATGAAAACAGGTGAAGGTAAAACACTCGTGGCGACGCTTCCCGCTTACCTTAACGGTCTTACGGGTGAGGGCGTTCATATCGTTACCGTCAACGACTACCTTGCCCGCCGTGACTCGGAGTGGATGGGCAAGCTTTACCGCTACCTCGGTCTTACGGTAGGTCTTATCGTTCACGACCTCGACAACGACGAGAGAAAGGAAGCCTACGCCGCTGACATCACCTACGGTACAAACAACGAGCTCGGCTTTGACTATCTGAGAGACAACATGGTCGTTTACAAGGAGCAGAAGGTTCAGCGCGGTCACGCCTTCGCGATCGTCGACGAGGTCGACTCGATCCTCATAGACGAGGCGCGTACTCCGCTTATCATAAGCGGCAAGGGAGACAAGAGCACCGAGCTCTACACTCAGGCCAACCGCTTCGCGAAAACACTCACCGTTCACCGCTTTGCCGAGCTTGACTCCAAGGAGGATATGGAGAGCTACTACGCCGAAAACGGTATCGACTACGTAGTAGACGAAAAGGCAAAGACCGCAACTCTCACCCAGAGCGGCGTTAAAAAGGCGGAGGAATTCTTTAACATAGAAAACTTAACCGACCCCGACAACCTCACGATTCAGCACCACGTCAATCAGGCGATCAAGGCTAACGGCATTATGAAGCGCGACGTTGATTACGTTGTTAAGGACGGCGAAATCATCATCGTAGACGAGTTTACGGGTCGTCTTATGTACGGCAGACGCTACAACGAGGGTCTGCATCAGGCGATTGAGGCGAAGGAAGGCGTTAAGGTTCAGAACGAGAGCAAGACGCTCGCAACGATCACCTTCCAGAACTACTTCCGTCTGTACAAAAAGCTTTCGGGTATGACAGGTACGGCTATGACCGAGCAGACCGAGTTCCAGGAGATCTACAAGCTCGACGTTGTTGAAATCCCAACAAACAAGCCGCTCGCCAGAATCGATCTCCCCGACTCCGTTTTCCAGACGGAAATGGGCAAGTTCAACGCCGTTATCGAGCAGATAGTTGAAGCTCACAAAAAGGGTCAGCCTGTGCTCGTAGGTACGATTTCGATTGAGAAATCCGAGCTCCTTTCAAAAATGCTCAAAAAGCGCGGCATAAAGCACAATGTCCTCAACGCGAAGCAGCACGAGAAGGAAGCGGAGATCATCGCTCAGGCGGGTATGTACGGCGCCGTTACGATCGCTACGAATATGGCGGGTCGTGGTACCGATATCATCCTCGGCGGTAACGCCGAGTACCTCGCAAAGGCTTCCATGCGCAAGCAGGGTATTGAGGACGAGCTCATCGCCGAGGCGACGGGCTACGCCGAGACCGACGACGAGGAAATCCTTGAGGCGCGTAAGATTTTCAAGGAGTTAAACGACAAATACAGCGAGGAAATCAAGGAGGAGGCTCAGCAGGTAAGAGACGCGGGCGGACTCTTTATCATCGGCACAGAGCGTCACGAGTCGAGACGTATCGACAACCAGCTGCGAGGCCGTGCGGGTCGTCAGGGAGACCCGGGTACCTCGAGGTTCTTCCTCTCTACAGAGGACGACCTTATGCGTCTGTTCGGCGGCGACAGAATGAAGGCTATGCTCTCCAGAATGAACGTCGACGAGGATATGCCGATTGAAAACAAAATGCTCACCAACATCATCGAGGGCTCTCAGGAGAAGGTCGAGCTCAGAAACTTCGGAATCCGTAAAGACGTTCTCCAGTACGACGACGTTCTCAACCGTCAGCGTGAGATCATTTACACCCAGCGCGATCAGGTTCTCGACGGCGAGGATCTGCACGACACGATCCTCGATATGATCGACAAGAATGTTGCGGAGACCACGGCTCGTTTCCTTCCCGCCGAGGACAAGGAAAACTGGAACATCACCGCCCTGCTTGACACCTACGACGGCTGGGCTATCGAGGACAGAAGCAAGTATAAATTCTCGGACGAGGATATTGAGAATATCGAGGCGGACGAGATCAAGGATATGATCATAAAGGACGCTCGCGATATTTACGCCGCGAATGAAAAGCTCCTCCCCGAGGAGACCATCCGCGAGATGGAGCGCGTTTACCTGCTCCGCTCGGTTGACACATACTGGATGGATCACATTGATAATATGGATCAGCTCAAGGCGGGCATCCACCTGCGCTCCTACGGTCAGCACGACCCCGTAGTCGAGTACCGTCTCGAGGGCTTCGATATGTTCGACGAGATGATCGCGTCTATTCAGGAGGATACGATAAAGCTTATGCTCACTCAGCCCAAGAGGGTTTACGAGCAGAAGAGAAGAAGAGAGGCGATTGCCGCTGCGAAGCGTCTCGCCGCGCAGAGAGCTGCCGACGCGAGGGCGGAGAGCTCCGACGATGACGAAAGCGACGTTGTAAAGAACGCGCTAAAGCGCAAGCAGGTCGCCGAGCCGACTCAGACCTCGGGCGACGGCACAGACTCCGCGAACAAGACAATCCGCAAGGGTAAGAAAATCGGCAGAAACGATCCCTGTCCCTGCGGAAGCGGAAAGAAGTACAAGAAGTGCTGCGGCAGAAACGAGTAATTTTTATAAACGGAGAATAGCTATGGATGTAATCAAACAGGTTCGCACGCGATACGCGCCGTCTCCGACAGGTTTTATGCACGTCGGAAACCTGCGCACCGCGCTTTATGAATATCTTATCGCAAAATCTCAGGGCGGCGCTTTTGTGCTCAGAATCGAGGACACCGACCGCGAGAGATATGTCGAGGGCGCTGTTGACGTTATATACGACACGCTCAAGCTGGCGGGTATAAGCCACGACGAGGGTCCCGACGTCGGCGGAGACTTCGGCCCCTACGTGCAGTCCGAGAGAAAGGATATGTACCTGCCCTACGCCGAGCAGCTCATCAAGGAGGGCAAGGCGTACCGCTGCTTCTGCACCAAGGAAAGACTCGAAGAGCTCGCGCAGACCTCCGAGTTCGGCGGCTACGACAGACACTGCCGCGATTTGTCCGAGGAGGAGATCGCGCAAAAGCTCAAAGACGGCGAGCCCTATGTTATCCGTCAGAAAATGCCGCTCGAGGGAAAAACCACCTTTACGGACGCGGTTTTCGGCGAGATCACCGTCGACAACAGCGAGCTGCAGGATCAGATCCTGATCAAGACCGACGGCTACCCGACCTACAACTTCGCCAATGTTATCGACGACCACACAATGGGTATCACCCACGTTGTGCGCGGAAGCGAGTATCTGAGCTCAACTCCGAAGTACAATCTTCTTTACGACGCGTTCGGCTGGGAGATCCCGACCTACGTTCACCTTCCGCTCATTATGGGCAAGAACGAGGACGGCTCCGTCAGCAAGCTCAGCAAGCGCCACGGCTCGACAGGCTTTGAGGATCTTATCAAGGACGGCTACCTCCCCGAGGCTATCATCAACTACATCGCCCTGCTCGGCTGGTGCCCGAAGGATAACAAGGAGATTTTCACAATGAAGGAGCTCGAGGAAAGCTTCTTTATCGAAGGAATTTCAAAATCCCCCGCCGTTTTCGATTACGACAAGCTTCTCTGGATGAACGCCGAGTATATAAAGGCTATGAGCGACGAGGAGTTCACCGAGAGAGCAACGCCTTACTACAGGGAGGCGCTTGGTGATCTGGAGATTGACTACTCAAAGCTCACCGCCATTCTGAAGCAGAGAACAGAAAAATTCACCGACATCCCCGACAAAATCAGATTCTTTGCCGAGCTTCCCGAGTACGACAAGGAACTGTTTGTAAATAAAAAGAGCAAGACGAACCTCGAGAACTCACCCGCGCTTTTGCAGGAGGCATACGACCGACTGAGGGCGCTTGACGACTGGAGCTACGACTCGCTTCACGACTGCCTTATCAATATGGCTGTCGAAAAGGAGCTCAAAAACGGAACCGTACTCTGGGGAGTACGTATTGCCGCCGCGGGTCAGAAGGTGACCCCCGGAGGAGCGTTTGAGATCCTCGAGCTTTTAGGAAGAGAAGAAGCCCTCAAAAGAATCGAAAAGGGCCTCGAAAAGTTAAAATAAAACCATCAGGTGATTTTATGGAAAACGAAAAGTTAGTTAATGAAAATTTTATACACAGATTTATAAACGAGGACATCGCCGAGGGCGGGGACTATTACGGCAAAAAGGTTCACACCCGTTTTCCGCCCGAGCCGAACGGCTATCTTCACATCGGCCACGCGAAGGCGGTCTGCGTTGACTTCGGCACCGCCGAGAAATTCTCGGGACTGTGCAACCTGCGTATGGACGACACCAACCCCACAAAGGAGGACGTCGAGTACGTCGACGCGATAAAAGAGGACATCAAATGGCTCGGCTTTGACTGGGAGGACAGGTTCTACTACGCGTCCGACTACTTTGGGCAGATGTACGACTACGCGGTCGAGCTGATCAAGAAGGGTCTCGCCTATGTCTGTGAGCTTACGGGCGAGCAGATGCGCGAGTACCGCGGTGACCTTTCGACTCCCGCAAAGTCACCCTACCGCGACAGACCCGTTGAGGAGAGTCTGGATTTGTTCAGACGTATGAGAGAGGGCGAGTTTGAGGACGGAAAAATGACCCTCAGAGCGAAAATCGACCTCGCCTCGGGCAATTTCTGTATGCGCGACCCCGTAATTTACAGAATCAATCATATGAGTCACCACCGCACAGGCGACAAGTGGTGCATTTACCCGATGTACGATTTCGCGCATCCGATCGAGGACGCGATTGAAGGAATCACGCACTCGCTGTGCACGCTCGAGTTTGAGGCGCACAGACCGCTTTACGACTGGGTTGTGGACAATATCTCCGCGCCCTCGAAGCCGAGACAGATCGAGTTCGCGAGACTCGGAATCACAAACACCGTTATGAGCAAGCGTAAGCTCCGCCGTCTTGTCGAGGATGGCTTTGTCAGCGGCTGGGACGACCCGAGAATGCCGACACTCTGCGGTATGAGACGCAGGGGCTACACACCCGAGTCGATCCGCAGCTTCACCGACCAGATCGGCGTTTCAAAGGTAAACTCGACGGTTGAGTACGGCTTTTTGGAGCACTGCCTGCGCGACGACCTCAACGAGAGAGCCGCGAGAGCGATGGCTGTGCTCGACCCCGTTAAGCTCGTAATCACAAACTACCCCGAGGGCAAAACCGAGGAGTTTGAGGTGGAAAACCACCCCAACCACCCCGAAATGGGAACAAGAACCGTGACCTTCTCGCGCGAGCTCTTTATCGAGTCGACCGACTTTATGGAGGAGCCGTTCAAGAAGTATCAGCGCCTTTACGTCGGCAACGAGGTCAGGATCAAGAGCGCCTATATCGTAAAGTGCACAGGCTGCAAGAAGGACGACAGCGGAAAGGTTGTTGAGGTTTACGCCGAGTACGACCCCGAGACAAGAGGAGGAAACACCCCCGACGGCAGAAAGGTCAGGGGCACGATCCACTGGGTCAACGCGCTCGATTGTCTAGACGCGGAGGTCAGAATGTACGACGACCTCTTCACGGTCGAGGATCCCGACGGCGCTGAGGGTGAGTTTACGGACTACATCAATCCCGAGTCGCTCGTTGTGCTCAAGGGCTGCAAGGTCGAAAAAGCCCTCGGCTCCGCGAAGCCCGAGGATCGCTTCCAGTTTATGAGACAGGGCTACTTCTGCGCCGACTGTAAGGACAGCGGAGAAGGCGCGCTCGTATTCAACCGCGCGGTCGGTTTGAAGGACAGCTTTAAAAAGAAATAATAAAAAATCGGACGGGCAGATTATCACCTGAAATAGATGAATAATCTGCCCGTCCTTTGTGAAGCATTACGAATAGCCCTGTTATTTTACATTTATTTTACAGCTGAGCCTTCGCTTGCCGTATTTTACCGTGATTACGGCGCTGCCTGACTTTTTGGCGGTTATTTTGCCCATATAGTTCACCGATGCGACGCTCTTGTTCGAGGACTTGAAGGTGACGAGCTTCGAGGTTCCCGTGATTTTGAGCGTAAAGGTCTGACCCTTTTTCAGGGTCATTTTTGTTTTGTTGAGCTTCGCTCTTTTTACCGTGACCTTGATCGACGCGGTGTAGCTTTTGTGCTTGGCGGTTATTGTTGTTTTGCCCTTTTTCTTTCCCATTATTTTGCCCGCCGAGTTTACGGAGACTATTTTTTTGTTTTTGACCTTGAAGGTCGTGCCTGATTTTCTGACCTGCTTTACGAGGAAGAGGCTCTGATCCTCATATAGAGTTACGCTCACCTTGTATTTTATCCGAGTTGAGGTTGTTTTTGACGGTGTGGCGGTCGCGGTTGTCGAGGGCTGAGTCGGAGCTGTTGTTTCGGGGGCTGTTGTCGGCTGAGTTTCCTGTGTGACGGGCTCGGTCTGCGGCTGAGTTGAGGGCTCGAGCTGCGCCTCCTCATAGGTCAGAAAGTGGATTCCGTACTCCTGCGCGTAGCGCTCAGCCTCGCTGCCTTCCTTTCCGACAAGCGTAAGAAGCGGAGCTCCCGCAAAGGCGTTCTTGCCGATTGAGGTTACGCTTTCGGGAATCACGACCCTTTCCAGCGACTCACAGCCGTAGAACGCGGCGTCGCCGATTGCCCTCAGACCATCGGGCAAAATGACGGACGAGAGGGTTTTGTTGTTCATAAAAACTCCGTTGCCGAGCTCGGTTATGGTATAATTGTCGATGTGCTGCGGCAGGATAACGTTCGGAGAATATACATCAAACTTATTGAGAATTACTCCGTCGGCGACAGGAGTGTAATAGGTTGACTTCAGCTCCTCGGGGTCGCCCGCGTTGTAATTGGCGGGGATTATCGAGTCAAGGTGATAAACAGTGTCTCTGTCGTTCGGCGATTCCTTGATAGATACATAAAACTCGCCGCTCAGATTGAAGCTCAGTCCGTAGATGTTGTATTCAACGGAGGAGGGCTTTGTGTAGACGACCTCAAAATATGAGGAGCCCGGTTTTGCTCTGAACACCTCGTCTGAGGAGTTGTAGTAAAAATATGTTCCGTCAAAGGCGAGAAAGCAGAACGCCTTTTCCCAGAAAGCGCCGTCCTTGTTTTTATATACAGTCCAGCGGGTCGTGATTTTTTGCACGACCTTTTCGCTTCCGCTGTCGGCGCGCTTGATAAGAGCGCCGTAAATGCTGCTGCTGTAGGCTTGGTTTACGTAGTAGTCGAGGTTTCCGACGCGAAAGATGCAGGTGTTCACCGAACGCCACCACTCGTTGTCGTATTTTTCGGAGGGGGCTTTTTCGGGGCATATCCAGCTTGTGTGCATATTTGAGTAGTTTTCGAGCTTATCGTTTTTCCTGAGCAGGGCGTCGCTCATTAAAAAGAAGGTGTGATTTACCTTTCCGAGATTGTCGTAGCTCGGGTCGTCCAGCGTAACGTCCGTGTGGTAGTACTGACCGTCGAGCTTAACGAGAGCCCACGAGTGCTTAGCCTTCAGGCTTTGGATGTACTGCGAGTCGATTCCGACCTTTGAGAGAAGGTAGTTGTACGCAAGGGTGTAGCCCTCGCATACGGCGACGTTGTCGACCAGCGCTCCGTAGGAGGTGTAGACGTTGAGCGACTCGTTGTTTTCGTCGAGGTCGTACTCGCAGGAGACGGCGAGCTTGTCGTGCAGATAGCGGCATTTGTGAAAATCGCTCCAGCTCTCGTCGACTCCACTGAGGGCGGAGCTCGCGTTTTTGTCGAAGCGCTCGATTTCGGCGGGGATTTTATCGACGTCGAAAAGGTAGTAGGGTCTGATTGAGATGAGGATGTTGTCGCTGTAGCGGGCGGTGGACTCAAAGTTTTTGGGGTTTACGTAGAAGATGTCGGGATTTTCGCACAGAACGCTTAGGTAGACCGAGTTGATAACGTCGTCGGAAACACAAAAACGCTCAACGGAAATATCCTCGTTGAGCGCACGAAGTTCCTTCGCGAGATATTCCGCAAAATCAGGATACATCGCGACGATCTGTCTTGCTGTGTACTTTTCAAAAAGATTGACGGAGGAGACCGTCTGAGCCGCGGACGCGGGAATGAGCATCTGACAGAAGAGAATTACCGTCAGAATAAGTGACGAAAATCTTTTCATCTCTAACACTCCAAAAAACCACCTTATTGTATATATATTATATAGTATACAAAAGATTATGTCAATTAGAAAATCTGCTTGTGCACTCTTACGAGGTAATTTTTCTTAATTAAGACACATATAATCTATTGAAAAACCGACTCAGGAGGATTATATGTGAAAGCTATTGTCGAAGAACGCGCCGCCATGCTCGGCGAATACATAATCGAGAGCAAGGGGACAGTGCGGGGCGCCGCGAAAAAATTCGGAATCAGCAAGAGCACGGTTCACAAGGACGTCAGCCAAAGGCTCAAAAATATAAACCCCACCCTTTACAGAGAGGTCAGAGAAATCCTCGACACAAACAAAAGCGAAAGGCATATCCGCGGAGGGATCGCCACCCGCGAAAAATATATGCACGAGAGAAATTCGGCCAAACGGCGTTCGGTTTGAAAAAATAGGTTTTTTCTCTTGACCGAGCCGCATTGAGAGGGTAAAATAATAGGAAAAGGATGAAAAGGAGAGAAGTAATGGGCAAGATATTCAAAAACTTTGTACCGTATTGGAAGTCCGTACTTCTGATAATTTTGCTCTTGATTGTGCAGGCGTACTGCGACCTGGCGCTGCCGCAGTACACCTCCGATATCATAGACACGGGTATCCAGAACCACGGTGTGTCTCATATTCTCCCCGCGAAAATGACGGCTGACGAATATGAGTACGCCGCGCTGTTTATGACAAAGGAGGAAGCGGAGAGCTTTCACGGAGCGTACAAAAAGGACGGAGCTCTGTATTCGCGGGTTCAGAACGACGAGGACAAGCTCAAGGCGCTCGACGACGGGCTGATGGTGCCGATAACGGTCGACTATTCGATGTCGGCTGTGTCGCTTGACGCCTTTGTAAAGATGGTCGGCGAAAGCGCGGGCGGCTCGGGGCTTGAAGCGAGCGAGGAAAGCGTAAAAGCGTTCGCGAAAGCGCTCGGTGCGGAGCTCGAGGTTTTCGACAAGGCTGTGGGCGAAGGAAAAACGCAGAAATGCGTCGACGCTCGTCCCGTTTTCCGCGCGCTCATAAACGGGGTAAAAATCAATACCCCTCAGGGAGAGATCCCGGTTAAAATCGAAAAGGACAAGCTCCTTTCCGCGCGGGATATGTTTAAAAAGCAGATGGACGCGCTCGGCAAGGATACCCTCAAAAGCTCGGGAATCGCCTTTGCCGTAAGCTGCGACAAAAAAGCGGGAGTGGACGTAGACGCGGTGCAGACCTCCTACCTCTGGACGGCGGGGCTGAAAATGCTGCTCGTCGCGCTTGTTCTCACTACTGCCGCGGTGCTGGCGGGACTGCTGGCGGCACGGATAGGCGCGGGCGTCGGAATGACGCTCAGGAGCCGAGTGTTCAGAAATGTTATCGGCTTTTCAAACAGGGAGATCGACCGCTTTTCGACCGCGTCCCTCATTACAAGAACGACAAACGATATCCAGCAGATTCAGATGGTTTCAACCGTTTTGCTCAGAATGGTGCTTTACGCTCCGATTATCGGCGTCGGCGGCGTAATCAAGGTTATGAGCACAGGCGCGGGGATGTGGTGGGTAATCGCCCTCGCGGTCGCGGCTATTATGGCGGTTGTCGCTCTTCTGGTCGGCGTTTCAATGCCGAAATTCAAGCTTATGCAGAAGCTCGTCGACAGGGTCAACCTTGTGTCGCGCGAGATTCTGACGGGTATTCCCGTTATACGCGCCTTCAAGCGTGAGGAAAGGGAGGAGGAGCGCTTCGACGAGGCAAACACCGCGCTCACAAAAACCACCCTCTTTACAAACCGCGTAATGACCTTTATGATGCCGATTATGACGGTGATGATGAACCTTGTGTCGGTGCTTATCGTTTGGGTCGCCTCGTCGCAGATCAACGAGGGCAATATGCAGGTCGGCGAAATGACCGCGTTTATAACATATTCAATGCAAATTATAATCAGCTTTTTGATGCTTACGATGATGTCGATTCTGCTTCCGAGAGCGGCGGTCGCCGCGGGAAGAATCGACGAGGTCGTAAAAACCGACTCGTCCGTTAAGGATAAGGAGGGCTGCGGGGATATTAAGAAGCCCGACGGAGTCGTCGAGTTTAAAAACGTCAGCTTCCGTTATCCCGCCGCCGAGGAGGACGTGCTCAGCGGTATAAGCTTCACCGCGCGAAAGGGTCAGACCACCGCGATTATCGGCAGTACGGGCAGCGGAAAATCAACGCTCGTCAACCTTATTGTCCGTCTTTACGACGTGACCGACGGAAAAATCCTCGTTGACGGCGAGGATATAAGGGAGGTTTCGATGAAATCCCTGCGCGATGAAATCGGCTACGTCCCGCAGAAGGGGATTTTGTTCAGCGGCACCGTAGCGTCGAACCTGCGCTTCGGCAACAAGGACGCCTCCGACGATGAAATCAGACGCGCGGCGGAAATCGCTCAGGCGCTTGAGTTCATCGAGGACAAGCCCGACAAATTTGACAATCCTATCTCTCAGGGAGGAACGAACGTCTCGGGCGGTCAGAAGCAGAGGCTCTCGATCGCCCGAGCGATCGCGAAGAATCCAAGGATTTATATTTTCGACGACAGCTTTTCGGCTCTCGATATGAAAACGGACAAGCTCTTGCGCGCCGCGCTCAAAAAAGAGGTCGGCGACAGCACCGTTATTATCGTAGCTCAGAGAATTTCGACAATTATGGACGCCGAGCAGATTATTATGCTCGACGAGGGCAGAATCGCGGGTATCGGAACTCACAGAGAGCTTTTGAGAACCTGTGAGCCGTACCTTGAAATCGCGAAATCCCAGCTCTCGGAAAGCGAGCTCGGTCTCGGAGAGGACGGTGAGCTCAATGGCTGATCACGGACCCCGCAGACGACACGGCGGGCCTATGGCTCCCGTTGAAAAGCCGAAGGACTTCAAGGGCTCGATGAAGAAGCTCGTCCGCTACATCGGCAAATACAAAATCGCAGTCGCGGTCGTTATGTTCTGCGCCGCCGCCTCGACCATATTCGCGGTAATCGGACCCAAAATCCTCGGAAACGCCACAACCGCTCTCGCCGAGGGCTTGATGAAGAAGATTCAGGGTACGGGCTCGATTGATTTGGGCTTTATCGGGATGGTTCTTGTGGCTGTGCTCGCTTTGTACGGAGTTTCGGCGCTGTTTATGTTCGTTCAGGGCTGGCTTATGACGGGCGTTACACAGAAGATTTGCTACAGAATGAGAAAGGAAATCTCCGAGAAAATCAACCGTATGCCGCTCAAATACTTTGAGAGCCGCACCTACGGCGAGGTGCTTTCGCGAATCACGAACGATGTTGACACCCTCGGAATGGGTCTCAACCAGAGTATTACACAGATCATAACCTCGCTGTGTACGATTATCGGCACGCTCGTTATGATGCTGATGATTTCGACGCTTATGACGCTTATCGCGCTTGTGATCCTGCCTGTTTCGGCTGCTATCATCGGGATTATCGTCAAGTTCTCGCAGAAGCACTTCCGCAGTCAGCAGGAGGAGCTCGGCACGATCAACGGTATTGTCGAGGAGAGCTACGGCGGTCACCTGATAATCAAGGCGTACAACAAGGAGGACGAGACGATCGACGCGTTTGAGCAGAGCAACAAAAGGCTCTATGCCTCGGCGTGGAAGTCTCAGTTCCTATCGGGAATGATGATGCCGCTGATGATGTTCGTCGGCAACCTCGGCTACGCGGCGGTCGCGCTTTCGGGAGGGCTCCTCGCGATTCAGGGAATAATCACGATCGGCGATATCCAGGCGTTTATCCAGTATGTAAAGAGCTTTACCCAGCCGATCCAGCAGGTCTCGCAGGTAATCAATCAGGTGCAGTCGATGGCTGCCGCCGCGGAGAGAGTTTTTGAGTTCCTCGACGAGGAGGAAGAGGAGCAGCTCGCGCTCAATCCCGTTGACGTAAGCGCTGTCCGCGGAGACGTTGAGTTCGAGCACGTGCGCTTCGGCTACAACGAGGACAAAATCATCATCAAGGACTTTTCCGCAAAGGTAAAGGCGGGTCAGCGGATCGCGATCGTCGGCCCCACGGGCGCCGGCAAGACCACAATGGTCAAGCTCCTTATGCGCTTTTACGACGTGAACGCGGGCGAAATCAAGATTGACGGTCACAACATAAAGGACTTCAACCGCCGTGAGCTGCGCGACGCGTTCGGAATGGTGCTTCAGGACACGTGGCTGTTCAACGGCACGATTATGGAGAACATCCGCTACGGTCGTCTCGACGCGACCGACGAGGAGGTTATCGCCGCGGCAAAGGCGGCTCACGCGCACAGGTTTATTCGCACGCTTCCCGACGGCTACAATATGGAGCTCAACGAGGACGCGAGCAACGTAAGTCAGGGTCAGAAGCAGCTTCTCACAATCGCGAGGGCGATTCTCGCGGACAACCCGATTCTGATTCTCGACGAGGCTACCTCCTCCGTGGACACGGGTACGGAGGCAAGGATCCAGCGCGCAATGCACAATCTTATGAAGGGCAGGACGAGCTTTATCATCGCTCACCGGCTTTCGACAATAAAGGACGCCGACCTCATTCTGGTGATGAAGGACGGCGACATAATCGAGCAGGGAACCCATTCTCAGCTGCTCGGGCAAAACGGCTTCTACGCCGAGCTGAACAACAGCCAGTTTGAAAACTGAGAAAGCGCGCAGCGCAACCGAGAGGGCAAAATAAATTGTTTATTGCGCGGCTTTTTAATAATTTCTTATCAAAAAAGGTCGGACGGAAGAGTTCAAAACAAACCCTCCGTCCGACTTTTTCAATTATCAATTACCATTTGTATTTTTTGTTGCCCTTGCTGACTACCTTTGTTCCGCCGAGAACCTTGAGCGCGGCAGACGCGCCGTTTTTGGCGTAGAGCTTGTTGTTCTTTACGGTCGTTTTGCCGAATTTGTTGCCCGAGTAGGTGGCGATGTACAGCCCGTAGCGGCCGCCCTTGAAGGTGTTTGAGCTGAAAAGATTCTTGTGCTTTGAGGTGCTCTTGTTGTTGCCCATTCCCGCGAGGTAACAGCCGACGTTGTAGTTGTCGTCCTTGCCCTTTGAGTAAGCCTTTGTGTTCTTGACGGTGACTCCCATAACGTTGTGCAGACAAAGCGCCTCTGTCGCCATTCCCGTTACGGTGCAGCCGATGATTTTGACGTTGGAGTGGTATTTTTTGAGCCACTTTCCGTTTTCCGTGTCGGTTTTGTTGGTGCAGATTCCTCTTGAGCCCGTTACGACGCAGTTTTTGACGGTTATGTTCTTGCAGACCTGACCGCTTACGTACTTTTTGCCGTAGCTCGCGATTGTGGGCGCTGTCGCCTTTGTCGCGATGTCGATTTGCAGGGGCTCGGCGTATTTGTCGTTCTTCTGCTTGCCCTTTGCCTCGAGCTTGCATTTGTCAAAGGTCACGTTCTTGCACGCGATAAGCTCGACCGCGTGGCTGACATAGTTTGTGTCGATCCGCGCGTTTTTGATCGTGATGTTTTGCGCGTGGTTGAAGCGGATGGTCGAGGTGGGTCTGATTGCCTTTGCGTTGTCCTTTACCTGCCAGGTTCCGCCGTTTATCGTGATGTTTTTGAGCGAGTTGTAGTTGGTTTTTGTGCAGGCGTGGTTAATCAGCGGCTTTTGCGGGTCGGTCTGAAAAATCGTCGCGCCCTTCGCGTTGATTGTCTTGTTGTTGCCGAGCCAGATCACTCTCTCGATTTTGAACTTCTTCGGGGGAATGACGATCGTGCGCTTTTTGTTGTCGTTCAGGGCGGCGTTGATTACCCTGCCGTTCTGCGCGGGGTCGCTGCTGACGTTCAGAAGTATGCTTCCGTCATCCTGTTTTGTGCCGATTTCAATTCCGTTTACCGTTACCGCGCTGCTCTCGGTTTCGACCTCGTCGGCGCAGTAGGTCGCGGAAAACGCCGTTGCCGCGCTCAGTACGGTCAGTGCCGAAAGCGCGACGCTCAGGGTTCTTTTAAGTCTGTTCATATAAATTTACTCCTTCTTATCAGGATAATTTGTATATATTATACTGCATTTAAATGCTTTTGTCAATAAATTTCCCCAAAAAATCGGCCGGAAATTCCGACCGATCGGGTTATTTGATTTTTCTCGCTTCGATGTAGAAGCGCTTGTCCTCGGCGTGACCCATCGAGAAGGTCTTTCTCGGGAGTGAGCCGTCGGCTTCGATCGCGGGGAAGAGCTCGCTCTTCTCCATTCCGTCGTAAATAAAGCCCAGAGTGTTCTTCTTGCGGCAGAGCGACTTTACAACGTTCGAGCCGTGGATATAGTCGACCTTTACCTCGGGGTGATTCTCGACGTAGATGTCGATGAAGGATTGCAGGGTGCCTATGGGCAGCTTCGCGGTCTGCTTTACGTGAATACTACCCGACGAGGTCGAGGTTATATAGATGAAACGCTGGTTTGCGCCGTGTCCGTTTTCCTCGGTATACTCGATGAAGCTCTCGATGAAGTCCTTTTCATCGACGTTGAAGAGTACCCTGTAAATAGGCTCAAACTGGATGCTTTCGTCGTGGATGTTTACAACCTCGACGAGGGCGTAGCGCTGGAGCGGATTCTTGTTTTTGTTGTAACATTCCTTGGCGGTCGCGAGCGAGTGGTTACCGTCGCCGACGGCAAAGAGCATTTTGTCCTCCTTGCCCTTGATAAGACGGTTGAGCGCGTGCTGAACCTCGGAGATCATAGCGTCGTTTAAAAGCCAGCCCTTGATCCTGCCGCCGTCCTTCATCAGACGGAAGTCGTAGGCGAGCTTGTAGTCGTATTTGCGGTTTTTGAGCGGTTCAATGACCGAACGCTTCGGGTCGTCGATAAGCAGAAGGATGTGAGGCATATCGAGATACGCGTTTTCTCTGATTGCGACTCTCGGAGGGAGCCTGTCCAGTACGGTAGCCTCGGTCGCGCGGATAAGCGAGTCGCTGTCGGCGGAGTAGTCGTATTCCTCCAGATCGATCAGTCCGACGATTCCGCGGCGGATCGTGTTGTTTGATTCTCTCTCGACGAACATCATCGCGTTTTTGTATTCCTCAAAAACTCCGTTGTCGAGGTATTCCTTCATAGTTTTGTTGATTTTTTCAACCTTGGCGCTGTTGTCCTTTTCGAGGTAAACCTCGGGAAGAATGATGTTCAGCGCCGAAGGAGCGTCGCCCGCTATCCTCTTTACGTCCTCCCAGTATTCGGGCTCGGAGGTGTATTGGTCGCAGGCTACAACCGCCCATTTTTCAATATCCTTCTTGGGAAGAAGAAGGTCGGCGGGATAAAAATGTTTCATTTTCGAGTACCCCCTCAAAAACAATTTATTACATAATACAGAATAAATATACCATATTTTACAGTATTTGACAATATTTTAACAGAGTTTTTTTCTGTCATACGGGTGTTTTTTCTAATATATTATGTCGGAAAGCCGATTAAGGCACTCGATTTCAATTGCTTATTGACTTGAAAGCGGGTTTTCTTTTATAATTATACAGAAAAAGGAAGTGACGGTATGACAGGCTTGATTGACGTCGGCGGCGGAACAAGAGGAGTTTTCGGCGCGGGTGTTTACGACTATTGCATTGACAACGACATTCATTTTGATTATATCGCGGGCGTATCCGCGGGCAGCGGCAACGCCGTGACCTTTCTCGCAAACCAGAGGGGAAGGAATCTGCGCTCCTACGACGAGTACGCGTTTAGAAAGGAATATATGAGCTTTTCTCAGCTTTTAAAGACGGGCAGCTACATCAACCTCGACTACATCTACGGTACCCTGTGCAATTCAGACGGCGAGGACCCGCTCGACTACGAGGCTTTTGCCGCTGACAGGACGGATTTTGACGTTGTCGTCACAAACGCGCTGACGGGAAAGGCGGAGTATTTTCCGAAGGAGAGCATAAAAAAGGATCACTACGACTGCATAAAGGCGTCGTGCTGCGTGCCTGTTGTGTGCCGTCCGTACAGGCTTTCGGGGGTCCCGTACTACGACGGAGGAATGAGCGACCCGATTCCGTACAAAAGGGCGTTTGAAAAGGGCTGCGACAAAATCGTCGTTATTCTCACAAGACCGAAGGATATGTTCAGAGACCCCGCGAAGGACAAAACCGCCTCAAGGCTTTTGAGACGCAAATATCCCCGCGCGTCCGCGGCTGTCGCTCGGAGAGCCGAGGTTTATAACCGTCAGCTAAGGGCGGTTCTGCTGCTCGAGAAGGAGGGCAAGGCACTGATTCTTGCTCCCGACGACATAAGCGGACTGAAAACGCTCACAAAGGACCACGAGATCCTTCGGGCTATGTACAAAAAGGGCTACGAAGAGGCGCGAAAGCTCGGAGATTTCTTAAAATAAAAGCAATATTTAAAAATTTTGGGCAAATTTCTTTATTTGTCTAAATTTTATACATTAATTTGATTGAATTTCTTTAGAAAATATGATATATTTTATAGATAAGGCGTTTTGTGACGCTGACTCTTATTAAGGGAGTGAAAATATGGCAAAAAATATACTCGACGCGGTACTCGCCGAGGAGGAAAAATCCGCCCGACGCGAGGAACAGGCTAAGCTCGACGCGCGCGAAAAGCTCGCCGCCGCCGAAAAGCAGGCGAAGGAGTTGATCGCCGACGCAAAGGCTCAGGCTCAGGAGGACGCCCGCAAGCAGCTCGAAAAGGCTGCCTCGGACGCTGACGCGGAGCTGAAAGCGGCAGGCGAGAAGGCTCGGGCTCAATGCGGGGAGCTTCAAAAAACCGCCGAAAAAAACAGAGAAAAGGTTATAAAGGGCGCGGTCGAAAACGTGCTTTTGTAAACGCTCAGTTTAAGCAAATAAGTGTGGTGATACTGAATTGGCAATAATGAAAATGAAAAAGGTTCGGATCGTCGCCCTGCGAGAGGACAGAAAGCGGATTCTGGAGCACCTCCAGGACAGCGCGCTTATCCAGGTCAGAAAGCCCGACAGAAAAGGCAAGGGCTTTTCGAGAGTGGATATGACCTCGCAGATGCAGGTTTTTGAGAGAAACGTCACGCTCACCGAGCAGGCGCTCAAAATCCTCGGCGAATACGCGAAGGAGAAGAAGAGCTTGCTCTCCGCGTTTGCCGGACGAAGGGCGGTCGACCCCGACGAAATCGGAGTTATCGCCTCAAAGGCGGGCTCTGTGATCGAGGTCTCGAAGCGGATTGTCGCCGCGAACAAGCAAATCGCCGACAACGCCGCCGAGAGGGTGAGGATAAATACGACCCTCGCGCAGATGACCCTTTGGCAAAAGCTCGACATCCCGCTGAATACGGGCGACACAAAGTCGACGGCGGTGTTCGTGGGAACCCTGCCCGCCGCGTACGACGAGAGGAGCTTGTCCGAAAGACTGGCGGCGGAGAACCCGAAGCTCGAGTTTGAGCTCGAAATCCAGCACAGCGAGAACAATATGACCTGCGTTGTGCTATTCGCTCCGATAAGTCAGAAGACGATGGCGGAGGACGCGCTGAGAAGTCTCGGCTTCGCGAGACCGATGAGTCCGACTCACCTTGTTCCCAAGGAAAAGGTCAGACGGCTCAACAACAGGCTCGGCGAGCTTGAAAAATCGACCCAAGCGGCGATCGGGGAAATCGAGTCGCTCGCGGACAGGCGCGAGGACATAAAATACACGCAGGATTATTTCAGGATCCGAGCGGACAAGTACAATGTGATAAACGAGCTCGAGCACACCCGTCATGTGTTTGTAATCAACGGCTACATCCCCGAGGAGGATTGTCCGAAGCTCACAAAGCTGTGCGACAGGATCGCGACCTGTTACGTTGAGTACGAGGACGCGGGCGACGACGCTCCCGTCAAGCTCAAAAACAACCGCTTCGCGCGACCCGCGCAGGGAATCCTGACGATGTACGCCGCTCCCTCGCACGCGGACATCGACCCGACTCCGCTGCTCGCGTTCTTCTTCTACTTCTTCTTCGGAATGATGTTCTCCGACGCAGGCTACGGACTGTTGATGGTAATAGCTATCGGGATAGTTCTCAAGGTGTTCAAGCCCGATGAAAAAATGCGCAACAACCTAAAGCTCTTCCAGTACTGCGGTGTTTCGACCTTCTTCTGGGGACTGATATTCGGCAGTATCTTCGGAGACGCGCCCGCGGCTATGTACAATCTCTTTACGGGCTCAAAGCTGACAATGGCTCAGCTTCTTCCGTGGCCGACGCTCGACCCGCAGAAGGACGCGCTTCTGCTTATGGTCGTGTCGATAGCATTCGGTCTTGTGCATATCCTTGTGGGTATGGGCTGTAAGTTCTACATATGCTTCAGGCAGAAAAAGTACGCCGAGGCGTTCTTTGATACGGGACTGTGGATGCTTATGCTCGTAGGCTTCGCGGTGCTCGGAGTCGGAATGGCTACGACGCAGACCGTGCTCTATATCGGAGCGGGAATCGCGATCGCCTGCGCCGTGGGTCTTGTGCTCACTCAGGGCAGAGACAAAAAGGGCTTCGGCAAGGTGATAGGAGGACTGGCGTCGCTGTACGACGTTACAAGCTACATCAGCGACTTGCTCAGCTACTCGCGCTTGCTCGCGCTCGGCTTGACGACGGGCGTTATGGCGCAGGTGTTCAATATGCTCGCGTCGATGTTCGGCACAGGCGTTGTCGGGATCATATTCCTGGTTCTGATTATGCTTGTCGGACACGCAATAAACATCGGACTCAACGCTCTGGGCTCCTATGTTCACACAATGAGACTCCAGTACGTTGAGATGTTCAGTAAATTCTACGAGGGCGGCGGTAAAGAATTCGAGCCGTTCTCGCTTCAGAGTAAATATATTAAGATTCAGGAGGATAAATAATTATGAATGGTATCTTTTTCGCGTTAATAGGCGCTTCAATCGCAACGGCTCTCGCGGGCTTCGGCTCGGCAAAGGGTGTAGGCGGAGCCGCTCAGGCTTCGATGGGTGTTCTCTCCGAGGACTCCTCAATGTTCGGTAAAATGCTCGTGCTCACGCTTCTCCCGGGTACACAGGGTCTCTACGGCTTCATCGTAGGCTTCCTTATTCTCGTAAACTGCGGCGTTCTCGGCGGCGCTATCCCGACTCTCGGTCAGGGTCTCGCTTACCTCGGCGCTTCGCTCGCTATCGGTATCGGCGGTATGGTTTCGGGCTTTGCTCAGGGCAGAGCGGCTGTTTCGGGTATCGCGATGAGCGCCAAGGACGACAAGAACTTCTCAAAGGCCATGGTCAGCGTAACGCTCGTTGAGATTTACGCTCTTCTCGCCTTCATCGTATCTCTCCTGGTAGTAATCACCGTCCCCGCTCTTAAGATTTAATTGAAATTAAACGGAAAGGCGGTGTCAAAATGAACAGCAAGGACAAAATTTTAAACCGCATTGAATCGGATTGCGACAAAATTTGTAAGAAAATCGACGACGAAGCACAGCAAAGGTGCGACGAAATCTTAAACAACGCCCGCAAAACGGCTGAAAAGGAAAAAGCCGAGGTCGTAAAAAAGACCGAGTCAAGGCTCGCTCAGATGAAGGCGTCCTCCGAAAGCCGCGCGCAGCTCGAAATCCGCAACACCCTGCTCAAAAAGCGCAGGGAGGAAATCGACAAAACAGTGGACGGGGTTATGAGCTATCTGCTCTCCCTCGGCGACGGCGAGTACTTTGAGCTTTTGTATAAGCTCGCGTCAAAGCTGCCCGACTCCGACGGCGAGGTTATGCTCAATCAAAGGGACCTCGACAGGCTCCCCTCCGATTTCCGGAGCAGACTCGGCGCCGCGGGGCTCAACGCGACGGTATGCTCACAGCCCGCCGATATCGCGGGCGGTATGATATTCAAAAAGGGCAACATCGAGGAAAACCTCTCGTTCTCCGCGATAATCGCTTCAAACCGCGACAGTCTTGAGGATTACATCAACCGCGCGCTCTTTGAGCAGTAAGGAGGCGCTATGAGTTTATCATATGAGTATTCCGTCGGCTCGGTAAGAGCCAGGGAGAAAAGCCTTCTTACGGGAACCGACGTGGAACAGCTCCTCGCCTGCAAAAGCGAGAGCGAGCTTTGCTCGGTTCTTCGGGACAAGGGCTACGGCGAGGGCGACAGCGTTGACGAGATCCTCGCCGACCATGCCGAGAAAACGTGGGAATATCTGCGCAGCGTCGCGCCCGATTTTGAGATTTTTTCTCCGTTCTTTGTGGGAAATGATATCCATAATCTAAAGGTCGTTTTAAAGGGAACGATGTCGGCGCGCAAGTATGAGCACCTGCTTTTAAAGCCCGCGGATATCGACACGGATATTCTCGTCAAGGCGGTCGAAAACAGAAGGTTTTCTCAGCTTCCCGAGTGGCTGGCAGGGGACGCCGAAAAGGCGTGCGAGCTGCTTTTGCACAAGGGCGACGCCAGAGAAAGCGACGCGCTTATCGACGCGGCGGCGATGAAGCATATGCTCGAGCTGTCGAAGTCGTATAAAAGCGAGTTTTTACAGGAATATTTCAGAACCTTAGTGTTCTATAACAATATCAAAATCGCTGTCCGCAGCGCAAATACAAGGGTCACGGCGAATTTCCTTTCGAGCGCTCTCTGCGAGGTAAAGGACTTCCGCAAAAAGACCGTTACGGACGCGGTTTTAAAGGGTAATCTGCTCGACGAGCTCTCTAAGTTCCGCGAGTACGACTGCGACAAGGCGATGGAGGAATTCAAAAAATCCCCCTCGGACTTTGAGCGCTTCGTCGATAACAAGCTGATTTTGCTCGCGAAGGACTGCTGCAAGCGCGCAAGCGAGGGCGCTGAGCCGCTGCTCGGGTACTATCTCGCGTGCGAGGCTGAGAAGAAAATCATCCACATCATCGCGAGCGGGCTGAGAACGGATACCCCAAAGGAAAAAATAAGAGAAAGGCTGCGTGAGATTTATGGCTAAAAATGTTGCCGTAATCGGCGACGCCGAGAGCATAAAGGGCTTTTCCGCTATCGGAATCGACATCTACCCCTGCTCCGGGAGCGAAGAAGCGGCGCGGCTGCTTAAAAATATTGCCGACAGCGAGACCTACGCTATTATCTACCTCACCGAGCGAGTCTACAACCAGACCGCCAAGGAGCGTTCAAGATATGAGGAAAGGCTCACCCCCGCCATCATCCCCCTTCCCGGGGTTACGGGCAACGAGGGAACAGGCAGAAAACGGCTCTCGTCCTTTGTGGAAAAGGCGGTAGGCTCCGACATTATTTTCAACAACTGAGGTGAAAGGCTTGAAAACAGGAATAATATCTAAGGTCGCGGGACCGCTCGTTATTGCGGACGGAATGCGCGACGCGAATATGTTTGACGTTGTCCGCGTAAGCGAAAAAAGGCTTATCGGCGAAATTATAGAAATGCACGGCGAGAGAGCTTCCATTCAGGTTTATGAGGAGACCTCGGGTCTCGGCCCCGGAGAAAAGGTCGAGTCCACGGGCGCTCCGCTCTCCGTTGAGCTCGGACCCGGACTTATAGGCGCGATTTACGACGGTATCCAGCGTCCGCTCAACGAGATTATGAAGGTCGCGGGAACAAACCTCACGAGGGGCGTTGACGTTCCCTCTCTCGACCACGGCAAAAAGTGGAAATTCACCCCCTGTGTCAAGGCGGGCGATAAGGTCAGGTCAGGCGATGTGCTCGGCACCGTTCAGGAGACAGCCGCCGTACTGCACAAAATCCTCGTTCCGAACAAGGTCGGGGGTACCGTCACCAAAATCAACGAGGGTGAGTTTACGATCGACGAAATCGTCGCCGAGGTTGACGGAAACGAAATCAAGATGTTTACTACATGGCCTGTCCGTGTAGGCAGACCATATAAGAAGAAGCTCTCGCCCGACATCCTTCTCACAACGGGTCAGAGACCTATCGACACTCTCTTCCCGCTCGCGAAGGGCGGCGTCGCGGCTGTTCCCGGTCCGTTCGGCTCCGGTAAGACGGTCGTTCAGCACCAGCTCGCGAAATGGGCTGCCGCCGATATTATCGTTTACATCGGCTGCGGCGAGCGCGGAAACGAGATGACCGACGTTCTCAACGAGTTCCCCGAGCTTAAAGACCCGAGAACAGGCAACTCGCTTATGGAGAGAACGGTTCTTATCGCGAACACCTCCGATATGCCCGTTGCGGCGCGTGAGGCTTCTATTTACACAGGTATCACGATTGCGGAGTACTTCCGCGATATGGGTTATACGGTAGCTTTGATGGCTGACTCGACCTCCCGCTGGGCTGAGGCTCTTCGTGAAATGTCGGGTCGTCTCGAGGAAATGCCCGGTGAAGAAGGCTATCCCGCTTACCTCGGCTCGCGTCTGGCTCAGTTCTATGAGCGCGCGGGAAGAGTGATCGTAAACGGCACCGAGGACACCGAGGGCGCTCTGTCGGTCATCGGCGCGGTTTCACCCCCGGGCGGCGATATTTCGGAGCCTGTTTCTCAGGCGACGCTCAGAATCGTAAAGGTATTCTGGGGTCTCGACGCTAACCTCGCCTACAAGAGACACTTCCCCGCCATCAACTGGCTGACAAGTTATTCTCTTTACACCGACCAGCTCGAGGGCTGGTTCAAGGAGAACGCCGCCGAGGACTTTATGGAGCTCAGAGGCAGACTTATGGCTCTGCTTCAGGACGAGGCGGAGCTCGAGGAAATCGTTAACCTCGTCGGTATGGACGCGCTCTCCGCGGGCGACAGACTGAAGCTCGAGACCGCCCGCTCGATCCGCGAGGACTTCCTCCATCAGAACGCCTTTGACCCGACGGATACATACACCTCGCTCAAAAAGCAGGTGCTTATGATGAGAGCTATTTTAAGCTTCTACGACAAGTCGAACGACGCCCT
This sequence comes from Ruminococcus sp., assembly GCA_017384945.1. Taxonomy (GTDB): domain Bacteria; phylum Bacillota; class Clostridia; order Oscillospirales; family Acutalibacteraceae; genus Ruminococcoides. Next base: position 24,744 of record JAFNSO010000037.1, read on the forward strand.
CGACGGCGGCGCCGACATCGAAATGCTTGTAAATATCCCCGTCCGTGAAAGAATCGGACGATATAAATACGAACCCGAAAACAAGATTGACGAGGAGTTCGAGTCGATTCAGACTCAGCTCGACCTCGAAATCGCGGATGTGCTGAAAAGGAGTGAGGACTAATGCCAAAGGAATACCGCACTATACAGGAGGTCGCGGGTCCGCTTATGATGGTAAGCGACGTTGACGGCGTAAAGTACGACGAGCTCGGCGAAATCGAGCTCCCGAGCGGAGAAACCCGACGCTGCAAGGTGCTCGAGGTTAACGGCAGCAACGCTCTGGTACAGCTCTTTGAGTCAGCCGCGGGAATCAACCTCGCGGGCTCAAAGGTAAGATTTTTGGGGAGGTCGATGGAGCTGCCCGTTTCGCCCGATATGCTTTCGCGCGTATTCGACGGTCTCGGAAATCCGATCGACGACGGCCCCGCGCTCATTCCCGAAAAGCGTCTCGACATCAACGGCACGCCGATGAACCCCGCCGCGAGAAACTACCCGCAGGAGTTCATTCAGACAGGCGTTTCCGCGATTGACGGACTGAACACTCTGGTCAGAGGTCAGAAGCTCCCGATTTTCTCGGCTTCGGGTCTCCCGCACGCCCAGCTCGCGGCTCAGATCGCGCGTCAGGCGGCGGTTCGCGGCAAAAACGAGCAGTTCGCCGTTGTTTTCGCCGCAATGGGTATCACATTTGAAGAGAGTAACTACTTTATCCAGTCGTTTAAGGAGACGGGCGCGATCGACAGAACCGTTATGTTCGTCAACCTCGCGAACGACCCCGCGATCGAGCGTATCGCGACCCCGCGTATGGCTCTCACCGCGGCTGAGTACCTCGCCTTCGACCTCGGAATGCACGTGCTCGTTATTATGACCGACATCACGAACTACGCCGACGCTCTGCGTGAGGTTTCGGCGGCTCGTAAGGAGGTTCCCGGACGACGCGGCTACCCCGGATATATGTACACCGACCTCGCTACTCTGTACGAGAGAGCGGGTCGACTCAGAGGCAGGGACGGCTCAATCACCCTGATCCCGATTCTTACAATGCCCGAGGACGACAAGACCCACCCGATCCCCGACCTTACGGGCTACATCACCGAGGGTCAGATCATCCTCTCGCGTGAGCTCTACAGAAAGGGCGTTATGCCCCCGATCGACGTTTTGCCGTCGCTTTCGCGTCTGAAGGACAAGGGTATCGGACCCGACCGTACGCGTAAGGATCACGCGGCGACGATGAACCAGCTCTTCGCGGCTTACGCCCGAGGCAAGGACGCGAGAGAGCTTATGGTCATTCTCGGCGAGGCGGCGCTTACCGATATGGACAAAAAGTACGCTCAGTTCGCCGAAGCGTTCGAGAAGGAGTACGTCAGCCAGGGCTTCGAGACCAACCGCACGATCGAGGAAACTCTCGACATCGGCTGGAAGCTCCTTGAAATCCTGCCGCGCTCCGAGCTCAAGAGAATCAAGGACGATATGCTTGACGAGTTTTACGGAAAGGCGTAAGCTATGGCGGTAATGAATGTAAATCCGACGCGAATGCAGCTTACAAAGCTGAAAAAGCAGCTCAAAACTGCCGTGCGCGGACACAAAATGCTCAAGGACAAGCGCGACGAGCTTATGAGACAGTTTTTGGAGCTTGTCAGAGAGACAAAGGAGCTGCGCGAGGAGGTCGAGGCTCAGCTTGAGAACAGCAACAAGCACTTCGTCAACGCCAGCGCGGTTATGAGCAAGGAGGCGCTTGACGCGTCGCTGATGTCTCCGAAGCAGCAAATCAACATCGAGACTGCTTCAAAGAACGTTATGAGCGTTGATATTCCGCAGTTTGAGTCGTCGCTCAGAACCTCGGACAGCGGCGATATCTTCCCCTACGGCTTCGCTTTCACCTCTTTTGAGCTCGACGACGCGATCGTTTCGCTGAACAACGTCCTGCCCGATTTGATTAAGCTTGCGCAGTACGAGAAGAGCTGTGAGCTGATGAGCGCGGAAATCGAGAAAACAAGACGAAGAGTAAACTCACTCGAGCACGTTATGATTCCGAGGTATCAGGATACTATCAAGTATATCTCGATGAAGCTCGAGGAAAACGACCGCTCAAGCCGTACAAGGCTGATGAAGGTCAAGGATATGCTCCTCGACAAGGCGCATAACTACTCGGGTAAGCAACAATAAAATACAGGCGTCAAGGCTCAGTCTTTGACGCCTTTTTTCGTATAAGGAAATATTCACATTTTAAGTCCGCTATTCCGAAACAGCTTTGTTGAAAAATACAGTTTTTGTCAAAGGGAATTAAAACCGATTGACATTAAAATACCCAGCGATTATAATTAGGGTATGCACTAAGGTGCTGAAGTGTTTATCTTTTTTTAAAGGAGGAAATTTTATGAAAAAAGGAGCACTGTTGTTAAAGAAAACAACAGCGGTAACCCTCGCGTTACTCGTCGCGATGACAACTCTCTTCTCTTTCAGCCTCTCGGTTGACGCTAAGGCAAAGAAGTATGTCAAGTCAATCAAGGTTTCAAAGAAGAAGCTGACCCTCACCGCGGGCGATAAAAAGACCGTTAAGGTTACCGTCAAGGTTGCAAAAAAGGCAAGCAAAAAATTCACCGTTAAGACAAGCGATAAAAAGGTTGCCACAGCCAAGGTTTCGGGCTCAAAGGTCAAGATCGCCGCTAAGAACGCGGGTAAGGCGACCATCACCGTTACCACAAAGGCTAAGGGCAAGAAGGGCAAGGCTCTCAAGGCAAAGATCACAGTCAAGGTTAAGGGCAAGACCTCCTCGACCTCGATCGAGCCGACAACACCCGCAACAGAGCCCGCCACAACTCCTGTTGTAACCGAGCCCGCAACTCAGGGACCGACTGACGCTCCCGCGGCTGACAAGCTCGAGATAATCAGCGTTACAGCTAACCCCGAGACAGTTACCGTAGGCGGTACCTCACAGATTTCCGTTACATCGGAGACAGCGGGCATCGCTGTCGCGAGAGTTGAATATAAATCCTCAAACGACACAATCGCCACAGTTGACTCAAACGGCGTTGTTACAGGCAGAACAGCCTCCAACTCACCCGTTGTTATCACGGCTACAGCCTTCGACGCTAACGGCAACTCCGCAAGCGCGACAGTTAACGTTACAGTCCTCGGCTCAAGCGCGGACGACGCTAAGGTTTCCGAGGTTCCCGAGACTCTCGTACTCGGCAAGGGCGTTTCAAGAAAGCTCAACCCTGTTGCCGTAAACGCGGGCGCTAACCCCACCTTTGTATACACCTCCGACAACGAGGCTGTCGCTTCGGTAAGCTCCGAGGGTGAAATCACAACAAAGGCTGTCGGCGAAGCAAAAATCACCGTTACGATCGCGGGCACAACAGCAAGCGCCGTATGCGTCGTTACCGTTAAGGACGTAGCTCTCGGAATCGCTTCCTTCAAGGCTACTCACGCAAAGATCCTCACAATCGGCTTCACAACCTCTGTAGCCGAGGCTGACAGAGAAAAGCTCACAATCGCTCTCAAGAAGGGCGGCTCCCTTATGGACGTTAAGAAGGAGTGGGCTGCGGACGGTATGAGCGTTGACCTCACAACAGACGCTGTTTTCGAGGCTACCGTTTACACTGTAAAGGTAAGCTCCGACACGGTTTCAATCGACGAGAACAACAACACCGCCGACTGCACTGTTGAGAAGTACGCCATCAAGGACGTTAAAATCACAACAAAGCGCATCGCCCGTGTCAACGGCGTAAAGATTTACTTCGACGCTGTCGACAACTACGGCGACAAGATCGAGAACGCCAATCCCGATTGGTTCAACTGGCAGTTCTCCTGCGACGATACAAAGGTAAGAACAACCGACATCAAGTATTCGACCGCGAATCCCGATTACATCGTGCTCACAAACTTCAAGGACATTGAGAACGTTGTAGTTGACCAGACGGTCATCGGCGTTCAGGCTATCCTCAAGGACAACGCCGAAATCAAGTCCGACAGACACAGCGTTTCCGTTGTTTCACTCGTAATCGACAAGATCGACATCCTCGACATCGAGACGATCGACGGCGCTAAGTACGTATATCAGCTCAACGAGGACAAGCCCTACAAGCTTATCTACAACGCTGTTGATAACTACGGCGACCCGATCGACTGGTCGCTCTACAAGCCCAATTCAGAGAATAACGCCTACAACAACACCTTCCAGGCTCATTCCGACAACGAGAAGGTCGTTTCCGCACCTCTTGTTTTCAACAACGAGCTTATCGTTTACGTAAGAGCTAATCAGCACGGCTCGGCTAATGTTTACGCCGTAGCTACCAACCCCGAATTCAAGTCCTACAAGATCGACGTTCTCGAGGCTCCCAAGCCGCAGACGATCATCTTCCCCGATACAAAGGAGCATTCTCTCGTAGCGGGCGAGGACAAGGACTACAAGATTCCCGTAAGCTTCACAGACCAGTACAAGGAGACTATGACACGCGGAGCCGTTACAAAGGCTGTATTCGACAAGGCGTTCACAGTAAACTCCAGCGACAAGGATCTCATCGTTTCCTATGAGTCCGACAACGAGAACGATTTCATCGTATTCAACGCAAAGAACCTCACCTCAAAGGTTGAGAAGGTCAACGTTATCTTCACCGCCTTTGACGACAACGACCAGCCCGTGACCTCGACATTTACGGCTAAGATCGACGAGGAGAGACGTCCCGACTCAATCAAGTTCACAGACGACATCCCGACCTCACTCGTAGTCGGCGAGACAGCAGAGTTCAAGTTCCGTGTCCTCGACAACAGAGGCGAGCAGTGGACTAACCCTGACGGCGTAGTAGTTGAGATGGACGCAAGCGACATCGGCGCTTACGTCAAGCTCGTAAAGGTTGAGCTCGACAATGACTGCAACGGCGTTATGAAGATCAAGGGTATCAAGGACAGCACAGTCAACCTTGACCCGCACATCACACTCAAGTTCAAGCTCTACTATATGGGTACGGAAATCAGCTCCACAGCCCTCACACCGCCTCAGGTTATCGTTTACAGCAACCTCGACGACATCAAGGTTTCGGCAAACGTTGACAAGGACGCTTCAATCAAGGCGGGTCAGACAGTTGAGCTCACTCTCACAGCTTACAACAATAACAAGGTTCTCGAAACCTACAGCCACACCTACACCAAGGTTGAGTTCAGAGAGTACGACAAGGATACAGGAAGCACAGAGAACGACAAGACTCAGCTCGTTACAGTTGAGTTCGTAAACGGCGTAGCTAAGGTTAACCTCGAGGCTCTCACAGCGGGCAACATCGTATTCGAGGCTACCATCCCCGTAGTCGGTTTCAAGAACGCTATCACTGTTACAACCGCTCCCGCAATCAAGGTCAACGCGGGTGAGGCGAGCGCTTACAACGTTAAGGTTTTAAACAAGGCTAAGACCTTCACAGTCACCTGCCTTGATAAGAACGGCAACGTTGTTAAGGATTACAAGCCCTCACAGAGCACCTTCATCACTCTCAAGGACAAGAACGGTACCGCCCTCAACGCTGACGATTATATCAATAACGTTGCGACAAAGGACGGCGAGGTAATCCCCGAGTTCACCGACGGCGTGCTTTCTCTCACACTCAAGAAGAGCATTCCCACAGGCGCTGAGCTCACAGTCACAACAGGCTCACTCACAAAAACAATCACAATCTGATTGAATAATTTTCGGAGGTCGGCTAAGGTCGGCCTCCTTTTTCTTCAATATTTTAAAAATATGAAACTTTTTCGCTCCTTGATGACATCCCCGGAACCGTGAGAAGTATCGGCATATACGCGTTCAGCGGCTGCAAAAGCCTTGCGAAAATCAACATTCCGCGCAGCGTCATCTCGATCGCTGACGGCGCGTTTTGGAAAGCCGCCGACAATTTTATAATCAAGGGCTATAAGGATTCCGAAGCCCACAGATACGCAATCAAAAACCGAACAAGATTCTTTAACCTCGAAACTAACGAGGTAATCGACTACGGCAAGAAGAACACCATGAAGGCGTCGGCAAAGACAAAGACCATAAAGGCAAAGAAGCTCAGAGCGAAGAAGCAAACGAAACCAAGGAATACAAGTCGCTGAGCATTAAGACGATCGTTATAATAAAAATCAAATAATAATAAACTCCCTCTGCGTCCGGAACGCAGAGGGAGTTTTCAGGTTTTAAGCCGGGAGTTATTGGCGGCGCTCTGTCATAGCAGCGTCCGCCCAACACATTATTTATACAATGCTTTTCAGATATTCGGTGACCTCGGCTTCGGTAGCCATTGCCATTACCTTTTCGACAACCGCGTCAGCCTCCGCCTTTGTCCACTTGGCGATGTTTTTTCTCACCTTGAGGACGGACGGCGCGGATACGCTGAACTCCGTCAGTCCGAAGGAAAGCAGCAGCGGTATCATCATCGGGTTCGCCGCCGCCTCGCCGCACATTCCGACGGGGATCTCGGCTTCCCTCGCGCATTTGATGATTCGCTGAATCATCATCAGCACGCTGGGCTGGAACGGTGAGTAAAGGTACGCTACGTCGCTGTTTCCTCTGTCAGCCGCCATTGTGTAGCCTGTGAGGTCGTTTGTGCCGATCGAGAAGAAGTCCGCTTCCTTTGCGAGCAGGTGAGCGATCACGCCCGAAGCCGCTGTTTCGGTCATAACGCCTATCTTGATGTTTTCGTCAAACTCAATGCTTGAGGCTCTCAGGTCTGCCTTGGCCTCCTCGACGAGCTCCTTGCCCGCTCTGAGCTCCTCGACCGCCGTGATAAGCGGGAACATTATCCTTACGTCGCCGAAAGCGCTCGCGCGGAGTATCGCCTTTAGCTGTGACTTAAAGAGGTCGCGGTGTCCGAGACAGTAGCGGATCGCGCGGTAGCCCATAAACGGGTTTTCCTCCTTCTCGAGTCCGAGGTAGGGGATTTCCTTGTCGCCGCCGATGTCGAGCGTTCTAATAATCAAGCCCTTGCCCTTCAAGACAAGCGCCGCCTGCTTGTAGGCTTCAAACTGCTCGTCCTCGGTCGGAAGGGCGTTTCTGTCCATAAACAGGAACTCGGTGCGGAACAGTCCTACGCCCTCGCCGTCCGCTTCCATAGCCTTGACCGCGTCCTTCGGGGTGCCGATGTTGCAGAAAAGCTCGTACTCGTTGCCGTCGGCGTCGGTCGTCTTTTTGCCGCGGTAGTTCTCGAGCTCGCGCTTCTCGCGCAAGAAGGCGTCGCGCTTCGCGGAGTAGAGCTGAACGTCGTCCTCCGACGGAGCCGTGACTACTATGCCCTCGCTACCGTCAACGATGATCTGCTCGCCCGAGGAGAGCTTTGAGGTCGCGCCCTCAACGCTGAGTACGGCGGGGATTTCGAGCGCTCTCGCGAGGATCGCCGAGTGCGAGGTCTGCGAGCCTGTCTCGGTTACGATTCCGACGATGTTGTCCTTGTTTATGCCCGCGGTCATCGAGGGGGTCACTTCCCTCGCGACAAGCACCGTGCCCGCGGGGGCTTCGCTTATTTTAACGGTTTTTACACCGAGCAGTATGCTTAAAATCGCGGTCTTTATATCCTTTACGTCGGCGGCGCGCTGGGCGGTCACCTCGTCGCCCGTCGCGGAAAACGCCTCGATAAACATATCGCAAATCGACTCAAGCGCCGCTTCCGCGCACTGACCGCCTGTGATCTGGGCTTCCATTGTGCCGATCATTCCCGGGTCCTTGATCATATAGATGTGTCCCATAAGGATTTCGGCTTCCTTTTCACCCGCGGACTTTTTGACTGCCTCCGCCTGTTCGGCTGTTTCCTCACAGAACGCCTCGACCGCGTCCCTGAACCGCTTTAGCTCAGCGTCGGTGTCGGCGACCTGCTTGGGCTGGTATTCGAGCGAGTGCTCCTCGACTATCATTACCTTTCCGATTCCGATGCCCTCGGAGGCGGCTATACCTTTTAACATATTTTTCACCTCTTTATCAGTATAAGCGGCAAGCGGCTAAAACCGCCACTTGCCGCCTTGCTTTCTTGCTTTTTAGTAATTACTCGCCGAAGCCGCTCTCGATCATCTGAACTGCCTCTGCCAGAGCCTCGTTCTCGTCGGCGCCTGTCGCGACTACCTCGATCTCGTTGCCGCACTTGATGCAGGCAGCGATAATATTCATAAGGCTTTTAGCGTTGACGTCGGAGCCGTTGTGCTTCAAAACGACGTCGCTCGAGTATTTAGCCATAGCTGTCGCGAAGGTTGACGCGGGGCGCATATGAAAGCCCTGAGCGTTTACGATTGTAAGTTTTTTAGATACCATAGTTTTTCTCCTTTTATTTAACTGAAATTTTTATGTTCTTTTCTTCATAAGGATGGCAAGCATAATCATTCCGAGAAGAGCACCGATTATGAGAGCGACGAAGTAGAAAATCGGATTTCCGATTGTCGGAAGTACGAAGATACCGCCGTGAGGAGCCATAAGTGTGCAGCCGAAGAACGCCGAAAGCGCGCCTGCCGCCGCCGAACCGACGATACAGCTCGGGATTACCTGCAAGGGATGACCCGCAGCGTAGGGGATAGCACCCTCTGTGATGAAGGAGAGACCCATAATGTAGTTGACGGGGCCGCTCTTTCTTTCTTCCTCAGACCACTTGCTCTTGAAGAAGGTCGTCGAGAGAGCGATCGCGATGGGAGGTACCATACCGCCGATCATAACCGCGGCCATAATCATATAGGTCGCGTTGTTGGGTGAGTTGGCAAGGAGTCCTGCCGCTGTAACGTAAGCCGCCTTGTTGAACGGGCCGCCCATATCAATCGCCATCATACCTGCGAGCAGAGCGCAGAGAGGAACGATCATTGCGGGGTTCTGGGACATAGCGGTAACTCCGTTTGTCATACCTGTGTTGATCAAGCCCATTACGGGGTTGACGGCGCACATCATAACGCCGACGATTCCGAGACCCGCGAGCGGGTAAATCAGAACGGGCTTGATTCCTTCCAAAGCGCGGGGCAGACCGTCGCACAGTCTTTCAATCATCTTCATAAGCCAGCCTGCGATGAAGCCCGCGAGAAGAGCGCCGAGGAAGCCCGAAACGGAGGTTGAGTCTCCGCCGGGAGCCGCGAAGGTCGCGCCGACCGCGGCGAGCGAGCCGCCTACAAAGCCGACGAGAAGTCCGGGTCGGTCAGCTATGGACATAGCGATGAAGCCCGCGAGAATCGGGAGCATAAAGCCGAACGCGACGCCGCCGATAGATTTGAACCAAGCGGCAACGGGAGTAGCCGAGCCGAAGTTGCCGTCCTGCGGAGCGCCGCAGGCAGCGTCAATGAGGAACGCGATAGCGATAAAGATACCGCCCGCTACAACGAACGGGAGCATGTGCGATACGCCGTTCATAAGGTGCTTGTAAAGCTTACGTCCGAAGCTCTCGTCGCCGATGTCTTCGGAGGCGGAAGCCGCCTTGACGGAGTGGAAAACGGGAGCCTGACCGTTTACTATCTTGTTTATGAGTTCCTCGGGCTTGTGAATGCCGTCGGCAACCTTTGTGGAGATTACGGGCTTGCCGTCAAAGCGAGCCGTCTCAACGCTCTTGTCGGCGGCGATGATGATTCCGTCGCACTCCGCGATTTCCTTCGCCGTGAGTACGTTCTTCGCTCCGCCCGAGCCGTTTGTCTCGACCTTGATTGTAATTCCCATCTGTTCGCCCGCCTTGGCGAGCGCCTCAGCCGCCATATATGTGTGAGCGATACCTGTCGGGCAGGCTGTTACGGCGAGAACGCGGTAGCCTGTCTGAGCGGGAGCCGCCGCCTTGGGCTCGTCGGGGAATTTCTCGGTTTCCTTGTCGTCGATGATTCTGAGGAATTCGTCGGCTGACTTTGCCGCCTTGAGCTTCGCGGTGAAGTCGGGATCCATAAGCATCTGCATCATCCTCGCGAGTACCTCGAGGTGAACGTCGCCGTCGAGAGTCGCCGCTATCATAAAGATGAGCTTGCAGTCTGCGCCGTCGGGAGCGTCATAGTTAACGCCCGAGGGAACGGTTATTGCGGTGAGCGCGGGAGCCTTTACAGCCTCGCTCTTCGCGTGCGGGATTGCAACCTCCATTCCGATGGCGGTCGTGCCCATTTCCTCACGTTTCAGAATGCCTTCCTTGTACGCCGCGGCGTCCTTAAGGTTTCCGCATTTTTCGTGGAGTGCCACGAGCTTGTCGATAGCGTCTCTCTTGTCTTTGACGGATACGCCAAGAGAAATGCCTTGCTTTTTCAGCAAATCAGTAATACGCATATTAACCCTCCTTGGTTAAAGATTTTGAGAAGAGACTCAGAATTTTTTCAGAAGCTCTTCGATTTTATCCTTTGTGGCAAGCCCGGGGAGGAACGCCGTGGCGTTTCCGCAGACGCTGCCTAGTTTCAGAGCGTAAGGGTAGCTTTTTTCCTTTTCATAGCCCGCGACGAAGCCCGCTACCATTGAGTCGCCCGAGCCGACGGTGTTGATTACCTTTTCCTTGAGCACTCCCGCCTTGTGAACCGCGCCCGTCTCGTCGACGAGCATAGCTCCCTCGCCGCCGAGGGAAATCAGCACGTTCCTCGCGCCGAGCTCCTGAAGCTTGCGCGCGTATTTGACGGTGTCCTCCTCGCTTTTGACCTCAACGTCGAAGATTTCCGAGAGCTCCTGACGGTTGGGCTTTATGAGGAAGGGCTTGTATTTCAGCGAGTTGACGAGAAGCTTTTTGGTCGCGTCAACAACGATTCTGACGTCCTTTTCCTGAACTCTTTCGAGCATAAGCTCGTAGGTGTCGTCGGGCAGGGTGTTCGGGATACTGCCCGCGAGAATCAGCGTGTCGCCGCTCTGGATATGGTCGAGCTTGAGCATAAGCCTGTCGAGCTCGTCGGGGTTGATGTGCGGTCCCTGAGCGTTGATTTCGGTTTCCTCGCCCGCCTTGATTTTGACGTTTATGCGGGAAATCCCCTCGCGGAGCTTGATGAAATCGGTCGTTATCCTGTCGTTGCGGATTCCGTTTTCAATCGCCTCTCCCGTGAAGCCCGCCACAAATCCGAGGGCGGTGCTGTCGAGGTCGAGCTCGGCAAGCACGAGGGAAACGTTGATTCCCTTGCCTCCGAAGTAAAACTCCTCGCTGTCGGTTCGGTTGGTGATACCGTTTGTAAGCTTTGAGAGCCTTACGATATAGTCAATCGAAGGATTAAGAGTAATGGTATAAATCATTTAGCTACCTCCTTTATGATTGTTTCGCTGTTGAAATTTTTGTCGGGAAGATAATCGGTGACGATACAGCACTTCACCAAGGGTGAGAAGGTCACGGGAAAAACGCGCCTGAATTTTGTGTGGTCGGCAAGCACAAAGGAGGCGTTCGCCTTGAAAATAGCGGTTTCCTTGATGTTCGCCTCGTCGATGTCGGGGGTCGTGAAGCCCGCGGTGAGGTCGATTCCGTTTGTGCCGAGAAACGCCTTTGAAAAGTTGAAGCTTCTCAGGTTCGAGACAGCCTCGGTGCCGATTATCGCTTCGGTGGCGGGCTTGATTTTGCCGCCGATAATGTAGACCTTGAAGCCCTTTTGCAGAAGCTTGCGCCCGTGGGCTATCCCGTTGGTGATGTAGGTCGCCTTGTCGTTGGTTATGAAGTCTATAAGACGCGAGGTGGTCGTGCCCGCGTCGATAAAAACAAAGTCGCTGTCGTTGATAAGCGTCGCGGCGTATTTGCCGATAGCGGTTTTTTCCTCGCGCATAATAGCCTCGCGCGAGACAACGCTGTCCTCAAAAAAGCCCTCGTGACGCTTTACCGAAGCGGCTCCGCCGAAAAATTTCCTTATTCTCCCGAGCTCGTCAAGCGCCGTCAGGTCTCGTCTGACGGTTGATTCCGAGGTGTTGAGCAGCTCGGCGAGCTCCGCGACGGTGACGGTATTGCGTTCGTTTATGATGTTTTCGATTAGCTGATATCTTTCATTGTTGAGCAAAGTCAGTCACCCCTGATTGTATTATATCATTTATTTTATCAATGTCAATAAGAAAAGTATAAAAATTTAGTAATAAGTTGAAAAATATATGTCAATATGTAAAATTGTTCTGAACCTTGTGATTAAAAGCAATCAAAAATATGGTTAAATTTTATCATATTCAATTTTGCAAAACCGAATATTTTTTTGAAAAACAAGGCTATCTATGTGAAAAGCATACAAAAAACACCTCGGCTTTTAGTTAAAATAGATGTATAGAAGAGCCGAAATACCAAATTAACACAAAACTGTAAATACTTTTCACGAAAAATTACAATATTGTATGCGATTTTTAGTTGAGATGTAAAAACTAATTTGATATAATAGCCTTGGAGAAATCCATATTTACAGGGCGCTAAGCGTCCGAGTTTATAAGGAGGTAAAATGATGGGTTCAAAGTTATTAAAGGTTATCAGTATTCTGATGATTGTATTCGCGGGCATCGGCATTGTTATGGAGATTATTCTCTTTAGCGGTTTGGCTGTTCTTGCAAGCGTAATCGGCAGCAACATGGGAATGTACACTTTCGCTGTTATAATCGGTCTTGTAGGCTGCGTTGTAGAGCTTGTTTCCGGTATTCTCGGCGTTAAGAACTGGAATGTTCCCGAGAAGGCTCAGACTTGCGTTATCTGCGGTATCGTATGCGTTGCTTTCCAGGTTCTTTCTAACATCCTTGTTCTCGTAAGCTACAGCCAGGGCTTCAACGTATTCTCACTTTTGATAGGTCTTGTTGTTCCTGTACTCTATCTCGTAGGTGCGTTCCAGCTTAAGAATCAGAATTCTTAATCATTAGGATTTCAGGGCAGGAGAGTGAGCTCTTCTGCCCTATGCCTTTTCTGAAAGGAATTTACCGCTTTGGTTTAAGCGGAAGAATAAAGGAGAATAGAAAATGAAAAAAACTATCAGAATGTTTGCGCTCGCGCTTGTAATCGCGCTCAGCATTTCGCTGTTCGCTTCCTGCGGCGGCGCGACTGACATCGACCTCGACGGGGTTGATTACTCGAGCGTTTCGCTTACTATCAAGGAAAGCGACTTCGACAAGATGGAGGAGTTCCTCAAGGAGCTCGAGTCGGGCAAGTACGACCGCAACGTTGTTAAAATCACGGGTGAAAACGCGACAAGACAGAGCAACTGCACAATCCTTGTCAAGGACGGCAAGGGCACAGGCCGCGGAGTTTCGTGGGAGGTAATCGACGGCAAATACCCCGACGACTATCCCGCTGACGGCGCAAAGATCACAATTACGGGCGTTCTCGTAAAGAACGACAGCGGAGCCAGAGTGCTTATGGTTCCCGCCGATAAGATTGAGAAATAAAAAACATAAAGAAAGCGCGCAGCGAGCAACTGAGTGCGCAAAAAAATTATGCTGTGAAAGCATCAACCGGGTAACCCTTTCGGGCTACCCGGTTTCTTTTTTGGGGCTTAATGCAACAGCCCCGTTTGTTTTATTTTACCTTGACCTTAAGCCTGAGCGTTACACCGTTAACAATGATTTTTAACGATGTTTTGCCGCGCTTTCGTCCCCTGACAGTCAGCGTCGCTGCTGATTTTTTTGAGGTGATTTCGGCGATTTTGGTGTTTTTATAGGTGTTCTTAACGTTTGAGGCCTTGCCTGTAATACTTACCCTTACGGTCTTGCCTTTTCTGACGGTGACAGATTTTTTGCTCAGCCTCGGCGAAGTCGTGACCTTGACCGATACTTTAAGCCTTCCGCCGCCCGAAAGGGTTGCCGAGATGATCGCGCTGCCCTTTTTCAGTCCTGTGACGGTTCCGTTTTTGACGGTTACAGCCTTCGCGTTCGAGGTTTTCCAGCCTGTTGCCTTACTGTCGGCGGTCATGAGCTTAAGCTTTTCGCCCGCCTTTAGCTTTACGGAGGATTCTATATTCTTTTGAGTATTACTTTCAGTCGCTTTCTGCGGAATACCTGTTGTTTCCCCGGGAGTCTCTGTTGTTTCCTTGGGAATCTCTGTTGTTTCCTGAGGAGTGGGTTCTTCACTCGGAGTGTTATCGACCTTTACGGTCTTGACGTTATCTACCAACTTGCTTGAGAGCCAAGCCGCGCGGCTTATCATCCAGTCGGCGCAGAAATCATACGCGCCCTTAAAATCATTGGTGTATACCGTGTCCGCCGTATTGACGTAGCAGGTGTTGGAGTCCTCGTCGTAAACTGCGGTTTTAAGGCGGCTGTGGTCTGCTATCCATTCCGATGTTTTAAGCTTCCAACCGCGTGTGTAGTTCATTTCGGCGCTGTCCTTGAGGAGATTATAGTATTTGTGAGGTTATTGAATCGTTTTCCTCAAAAGAGAAATCGCAGATATATAATGTTCCTTTTCTTACGACAAAATCGCCCTTTGCCGTTTCGTCGACGTAAACGAGGTTTTTGTCAATATAAAAAGCGCCGTCCGTCCAGTTTTCACTGTTGTTGTAATACGCTGTGTCCGAAAAAGAGGACCCGCGGAGTTGGAGGGGCTTTTCGGGGGGTCGATGGAGGCAAGATTTGTACAGCCCGAAAACGCCCCGTGACTGATATAAGAAACGCTTTCGGGGATAGTCACGCTTGTGATGCTTTTGTTATTCGCGAAAGCGTTGAAACCGATATAAACGACGGTTTTTCCTTGGAGCTCGGAGGGGACGACAAGCACCTTTTCGCTTCCTGTGTAACGCATAATAGTCGCGCTGTTACCGTATGCCGTGTATTCGTAATCGCCGCTTTTCAGAGTTTCGGCGACATCGGGCTCGATGTCGGTCTCAGCGGCGAAGCACATTACCGATGAGGATGAGATCACAGTCAAAACGGAGATCGCGATCGCGATAAGTTTTTTGAACATAAAAACTTTCCTTTATGACGGATTTGAATGTTTTTGCTTATTATATCATTGATAGCTGAAGTTCATCTGAAGATATAGTTTTTACATTAAAAAAGCGGGTTTTTTAAAGCAAAAAACGGGGCTGTTTTCACAGCCCCGCGGTGTAGATTATTCAGAATATTCGCTCCAGGCTGCGCCGTCGAATACCATTCCCGTCTTGGGGAAGGTGAGGTCGCCCGTCTGGTCGCCGTTTGTGTTGAAGATCACGCAGGTCGCTCCGTCGGGAACCTCCGCCTTGTATATGCCGTCCGAGACCTTTTCGGCGTCGGTACCCGGCCAATTCATCATTTCCTTGTTACTTTCCGACCAGAAGTAAGCGCGAACGCCGTTCCAGTTGGTGTTCTTGAAGTAGACGTACTGCTTCTGAGCCTCTGTCGGCGGCTCGGTCTTGGGAGCCTCAGTTGCCGCCGCCTGAGTCGCCTGAGTCGCGGGGGTCGTCGCGGCGGGGGTCTTTGAGCCGCCCTTCTTGCCGCAGTTGCCGCACTTGTCAAAGAACAGAGCGGAGTAGAGCTGTATGCAGGTCGCGTCCTTGACGGAGACGAGGTTGTTTCCGTCGCAGTCAGCCGCCGCGAGTCCCGTTCCCGTCAGATTCGCGAGCAGGGCGATGTGACGCTGTACGAGTGTCGCGTCCTTGACGTTGATGTTCGAGTCGAGGTTAGCGTCGCCGATAAGGTACTCGCCGCTCACGATCGGAACTCCCGTCGCCTGAGTCGCCTGCGTCTCCTGAGTAGCCTGCGTCTCCATTTCGTAGTGAGACCAGCTCGAGCCGTTGTACATCTGATTTGACGAGGGGATTTTAATATCGCCCGTCTTGTTGCCCGCGTTGTCCGAGAAGATACACATATTGTATTCCTTCGGGAAGGTAATCATATAGATGTTGTCCTTGTACTTCTTCATTGAGACGCCCGGCCACGATACGGGCGAGGAGGTCGTTCCCTCAGTCCAGTAGTAGATCGTCGGGGAGGAGAACTTTGCCGAGGAGTTATCGAAGAAGATTATGTTGACCTTGTCGGGGTCGGGAGCAGTCGGAGGCGGGGGAGTCTGACCGTTGTACGGCTCCCACTTGTTGTCCGCCATAAATATCATATTCGTCTCGGAAATATCGAGACCCTTAGCCATTTCACCCGGGTAACGCTTGCCGCCGCCGTTTTCGCTGAATATTACACAGCCGTTGGTGAGCTCGTCCTCGACCTCGTAGTAGTAGAGGTTAAGCGAGCTGTCAAGCGTCATCGGCTTGCCCGGCCAGGCTCCGTTTGACTTTGCCTCGCTGCCGCTTTCGTCGTAGATGTAGGCGTTGACGCTCGACCAGTTGTAGGAGGTGTTGTCAAAGTAGATCCTCGTGACCGCGTTGCGATCCTTCTTTTTGAAGGAGTAGGATTTTTCGAGCTCGTCTGCGCCGTTTTTAGCCGAGATAACAACGTCAAAAATCGTGCCGTCTTCGATCCCGTCGCCGATTTTGAAGGACTGACCGTTGACTACCTTGAACGGAGCGCCGCCGTTGACGGAAGCCATCGCCGAGTCCGCGCCGCGGATAGAGAAGGTGACGGTCTGACTGTCGTAGAAGCCGTAGATGCCCGAAAGACTCATATGTATCGAGGACTGGGGACCCTCAATGAGGATAGTGCCGCAGTCGCCCGAGTTGAATTTTGCCTTGCCGCCCGCGACGGTAGCCTTTGTTCCGTCGTAGACGTTTGTTACGACCGCCTTGTTGCCCCAGATCGAGGAAACGTTTACTTCGATTTCCTTGTTCTTGGGAGCGCCGATGACCGCGATAACCTCGTCGGTCATTTCGCCGTTGTCATAGGAACGTGAGAAGGTGTAGCCTGTTTCGGCGTTGTAAGCGGAAATCTGCTGGTGCTTGCCCGCGCCGATCGCGACGTGCTTTTTGCGGAAGGTGCCGACCTTCTGCCAGTGAGCGAGCACCTTTTGGTCGATGCTTGACCAGTTCATATCGGAACGGAGCGAGTGACCCGAGCCGCCGTGTCCGTCAAAGCCCATTCCCGCGACGGTCGGACGGTTTGTCTCGTCGCCGTAGAAGGTCTGGATCGCGCCCGGCATAAGCTGGAACGCCGAGCCCTGATAGATAAGGCTGTCGCTGCTGTCTCTCGCCGCGAGAGCCGAGTCGTGAGAGGAAATGTATGTGAGAACGTTGTGACCCGCGTCGTTGTTGAGTGCTTCGGCGTAGCCCTGATAGACTCCGTTAATGCTCGAAACACCCGGAACGCCCGAGCCCGAGAAGCCGAAGTTGATCATTGAGTCAAAGCCGCCCTCGGTGAAGTAGTCGCCGTTGCCGAGGCTCTTGTAGTCCCAGCATTCGCCCGTCATCCAGAAGTCGTCCTTCCAGTTCGCGCCCGCCTTTGTCGGGTTTTTCTGTCTCCACTGCTTGAGAGCCGCTACGCAGGCGGTCTTGAGCTTTTTCCAGGAGGCTTTTTCGACGTGCTTTGCGGTATCGCAGCGGAAGCCGTCGACGCCGTAGGTCGAAACCCATTCGGAGAGCCATTTTACGATGTAGTTTGAGACAGAGTCGGAGCCGCCGTACTTTGCGGTCTTGGCGCTGAGAGTGCCCTCCTTCTGCCACTTTGTCTTTAGGATCGGGGGAAGCGAGACGCTCTTGCTCTGCTCGGTTCGGAAGTCGGGCAGACCCGCGAGACAGGAGGTCAGCTCGTCGCCGCCGTCGCCGCCGGTGTAGCCCGCGAGACCCGAGCGGATCCAGTCGTTGCCCCACCATTGACCCCAAGCGGAGCCGCCGCCCTCGTAGTCGATGTAGTCGTGCAGGCTGTTGACTCCCGTGAGCTTGTAGACGTAGGACTCGGCCTTGCTCTTGTCCTTGAAGGCTCCGAAGTTGTAGGTGAGCATATCCTTGATCGTGTTGTAGCCCGCGTGGTTCATAACGATGTCCATAATAACGCGGATACCGTGTTTGTGGGCTGTGTCGACCATTGTCTGAAATTCCTGACGCGTACCGAAGTTCAGATCGGGCTCGGTGTAGTCGAGAACGTAGTAGCCGTGGTAGGAGTAGTGAGAGAAATCCTGAGGCTCGCCCGGGGTAACATAGCCGTGGATCTGCTCGTAAGGAGCCGAAAGCCAGATCGCGTTTGTACCCAGCTTGTCAAAATAACCCTCCTCGATTTTCTTTGTGATTCCCGCGAAGTCGCCGCCGTGGAAGGTTCCGGGGTTGCTCTGCCAGCCCGAAAGCGGCGAGCCGCCCTTGTCGGTGGCGCGGCCGTAGGAATGGTCGTTGGAGGTGTTTCCGTTAAAGAAACGGTCGGTCAGCAAAAAATACACCGACGCGTTGTCCCACGAGAAATCGTCGGGATTTTGGAGCTTAATCTTTTGGTTATAGCCTGTGTCTGTCTTTTTGTCGGCCGCCTCAACGGGCACAGCCGAAAAAGCGCAGCATATGCACAGACAGATACAAAGCATTACTGCCAATGCTCTTTTCATTTCAAAACTTCCTTTCAGGCGCGGTTTCAGCCGCGTATTCATTTTCATTATATTGTCCGAGTGAGATATTTTCAATACCAAAACTCCATTTGTAATTTTAATCAGCTTTATGCACAAACAGCGACTTGAAAATCTGTGTATTTTAACCTACAAAATTTTTGTGTCCGATAGTTAAAATTTGTTCACTCCCGAAATTTAAAAAATCAGCGTGGAATTTTACATTTTCTCTATATAATGTTGACAAAAGGCGGTTATTTTGATACCATAAAATTAGCTATATCCGCTAAGGAGGAGAAACAAATGAAAACAAAGCTGCAAAAATTTTTAGGCATATTTTTGTCGCTGACAATGGTAATAAGCCTTGTTCCCGTGACGGCGTTTGCCGATGACGGAGAGGAAGGCTCGGGCGGCGCTCATACATTTTCACAGCCTACCTACGTCTGGGCGGACGATTTAAAGAGCTGTCTTGCCGAGATGGTCTGTGAGGACGACCCCGAGCTCACCGTAAGGGAGAACTCGGAGAACATAAGCCTCTCCGAGCACAAGGACGCGACCTGTGAGGAAAAGGGCTTTGACAAGTACGAGGCGGTTTTTGAAAACGAAAGCTTCACAAAGCAGGAGAAGCTTGTTGAGATCGACAAGCTCGGCCACGACTGGGGCGAATGGGAGGTCGACACTCCCGCGTCCGAGGGCAAGGCGGGCAAGGAGATCCGCCGCTGTAAGCGCGACGAGTCGCATTTTGAGGAAAGAGACATCCCCGCGATAATCGTCGAGTTCAAGCTCTGGGTCAACGGCGAGCAGATTTCGACCGACAACAAGGAGGTCGCCTGCGGCAAGGGAACGGCTGTGTTTGATTCTTCCTCGAACACCCTGACCCTCGACAACGCGGAAATAAAAACTCCCCACGAATATTCAAAGGACAAAAAAGCCCTCATATACAGCGGAGTGAGAAACCTGACGATCGTTTTGAAGGGCGAAAGCTCCCTCGTCGGCAACGAGGAAACACCCGACGGCTTTGTCGCCGCGAATGGCTGTAACCTCAACGTAAGGGGCGACGGAAAGCTCTCCGTAAACGACACCGCCTACGGAATATACATCGAGGGCGGAGATTTTGACTGCGACTCTTCTGAGCTCGAGATAGCCTCAAAAAATTCGTCGGGTCTCTGGGTCGGAAGAAACATCACCTTCACAAGGGCTACCGCGAAAATATCGACGAACAGCCCCTACTTCAACGCCGTCAATTCGGACGTTGACGGAACGATCACCGTGACCGACAGCGACGTCGAGGTGAGCTCAAAGAAGGCGGCTGTGCGCTTCGGCGGCGGCGACGACGACAACACTCTTCATCAGCTCGTACTGAACTCGGGAAGCCTGAAAATCGAGTCGGGCTCCGACTACGGAATCCTCGTCTGGAACTACTACAATCCCGCGACGGGCTTGGCGGCTCCGAACGGAAAAATCATCGTCAACGGCGGTACACTCGACGTCACCTCGGCTTCGGGAGCGGCGAACGTCGGCGACGTTACGATCGCGGACAAAATGAACTTCGCCTCGGGCGAGGCTCTTTCCGACAGCGGAAGGGTCGTTCTGACCGACGGAGTTGTCGAGTACAAGCTCTGGGTCAACTCTCAGAGAATAACAAGCGAGAAAACAGAGGTCAAATGCGGCGACGGCAAGGCGGTCTACGACGCAAAAAGAAGAACCCTCACCCTGAGCGGCGCGACGGTCTCAAAGGCTTACGAGTTTGTCGAGAAGAACTCCGCGTTCATTTACAGCGAGATACACCACCTCGACATCGAGCTCGAGGGTGAAAACAAGCTCGAGGGCGAAGCCACCTACGGAATAAACACCGCGAAGGGCTGTGATTTGTGCATAGTCGGCAACGGCTCGCTGAGCGTAGCCTCGGTGGACAACGGCGTTCGCGTCGGCGACGAGCAGGACGACAAGGGCAGTCTCAACATCAACGACGCCGTCGTTAAAATCAGAGCCAAATCCGGTACGGGACTGTGGGTTCGCAAGGACATCGACATCAGCAAGAGCGACGTTGAGGTTCTGACCGACAGCCCATACTTCAACGCCGTAGTCTGCAACTATGACGGCACAGTTACACTGACCGATACAAAGCTTTCGGCGTCCTCAAAGAGAGCCGCGATTCACTTCGGAAACGGCGACGAGGACTATTCCGAGCACAATTTTGTTATGAATTCAGGCACTCTCAAGCTCGAGAGCCTCGCCGATTACGCCATCTTTGTCGATAACAGCCGCGACCCGTATTCGGGCGAGACCGCGCTCAACGGCTCGGTTCACGTTAACGGCAGGGTCGAGCTCAATTCGATGTTCGGCGGCACAAATCTTCCGAAGGAAAGTATCACCTACGGCAGAGATATGGTCTTTACCTACGGCGACTCCCTGTGTGACGGGGGCAAGGTCGTCGTAAAGCCGAAGGATATGATTTTCCCGTCCTACGTTGTCAAAAAGGACGCGACCTGCACCGAGGACGGCGTTCAGGCTCACTACGAGGACGGCAAGCTCCTGTTCAGGGACAAGGACGGCAACGAGCCCGTCACCGCGGAGCTTCTGATCATCCCCGCGACGGGTCACAGGTGGGGCGAGCCCGAGTACGAGTGGGACGACGAGACAAAGACCGTCACGGGCAAGGTCGTCTGCGAAAACGACGAGACCCACGTCGAAATCGAGACAGTCGAGTACACGACTATCACCGTCAAGGGTCCCTCCTGCTCCGAGGAGGGTCAGACGCTCGACATCGCCGACTTCAAGGGCGAATTGTTCAAAAAGCAGGTCTCGAGACCTCACGCTATCCCGAAAACCGAGCACAAGTGGGGCGAGCCCAAGTACGAGTGGGCGGACGATTATTCAAGCTGTACCGCGAGGGTGGTCTGCAAGAACGACCCCGAGCATATCCTCGAGGAGACCGTGACGGATATCCCCGTCACTCAGCTCGAGGGCGAAACCACCTACACCGCCATGTTTGAGAACAGCGTGTTCGGGATGAGCACGATCACCATAAAGGATACTCCGACTCTTCCCGAGCCGATAACCGAGACCACCGAGCCGACGACCGCAGAGCCGACTCAGGCTCCGACGACTGTTGAGCCGACCGAGCCGACGACCGCAGAGCCGACGACCGTTGAGCCGACCGAGGCTCCGACTCAGAAGGCGACTGAAAAGCCAAAGACGGAGAAGAAGGAAAACCCTGTCTCCGTCAAAAAGTCAAAGACAAAGACGCTCAGAAAAAAGACCCTGAAAGCAAAGAAGCTCTCGGCAAAGCTCATTACGATCAAAAACGCCAAGGGCTCCGTCAAGGTCGTCAAGATAAGAAACGGCAAAAACGACAAGCTCTTCAATAAAATCAAGGTCAACTCAAAAACAGGCGAAATCACCTTCAAGAAGGGCAAGTACTCAAAGGGTACGTTCAAAATCAAGCTGAAAATAACCGTCTCGGGCAACTCGGCTTATAAAAAGAAAACACTTAAAGCGACCGTCAGGGTCAGAATAAAATAGACTAAAGGCTAAGACGAAAATCGGGAGGAGACTCATATGCGTTATATAAGGAAGGGCGCGGTCATTCTGCTTGCGCTGTGCGTGGTGCTCGGCGCTTTTGCGCTCGCGCCCGCGGCAGGCGCGGCGAGTACGATTTATCTCGACGCTTCGGCGGTCTCGATCGGCAACGAGGCGTGGTACGTATGGACTTGGGGAGGAGTTACCGACTCGTGGGTCAAGGGTCAGACCGACTCAAAAAGCGGTTACCTGAAATTCGACAACGTCGGCTCCTACGTGATTTTCGCGCGTATGGACAAAACAAAGTCTCCCTCCTGGGACAGCGGAACCCTCTGGAACAGAACGGGGGATTTGTACGTCGAGAACAATATGTACGAAATAACGGGCTGGGGCTCGGGCTACGGCGCTGAGCTCCCGGGCTACTGGAAGGAGTACAAGCCCGACTCCGAGGTCTCGGGAGACCTTCCCGACACCGAAACAGCCAACTATGAGCTTGCGGAAAACATCAACGACGGAATGGTTTTGCAGGCTTGGAACTGGAGCTATGCAAACACCTCCGCTATGCTCGAAAAGGTCAAGGCGGCAGGCTTTACGACGATCCAGATTTCGCCCCCGCAGGTGATCTGCGCCGAAACAAAGGGTCAGCCCGTCAACAGCAAGACGGCAGGCTGGTGGGCTTACTATCAGCCCGCGGCGTTCAGGCTCAACGACCTCGAGGACAACGCCCTCGGCACAAAGCGCGAGCTCTTCACCCTTATCGCGAGAGCTCACCAGATGGGAATAAAAATCATCGCGGACGCGGTAATCAACCACGTCGGCGGCAACGAATACAAAAACTACAGCGACACAAACCCCTTAAACCACGTCAACGACAGGGTCAAGTACTACGAGCCCGAGCTCTGCTCGAGCACAAACTACTTCCACACCCCTTGGGTGAGTATGAGCTACAAGGAGCGTTACAGCGACGGCTACTCCGACTACGACATCGAGCAGGATTTAACCCAGCACGCTCAGTCAAATCTCCCCGACCTGAACACCGCTCACCCATATGTTCAGGACAAGATCTACACCTACCTCAAGGAGCTCGTTGACGCGGGTATCGACGGCTTCCGCGTTGACGCGGCGAAGCATATCGAGACCCCGTCCGACACCTACTTCAAGTCGGATTTCCTGCCGAACACCCTCGGCAAGGTCACCAAATACGCAAAATCAACGTACAACAAGGACCTTCTCTGCTACGGCGAGATCATCGGCGCCTGCGGCGACGGCAGAAGCTGCGACGAGTACACTCCGTTTATGAAGGTCAGCGACACGGGAATGTACTGGGACATCGCGGGCAACGTCCACGGCGGCGACGCGGCGAAGGTCATCCCGATGAACACCTACTTTACCTCAAAGTCAAAGTCCGTCCTCTGGAACGAGAGCCACGACTCATTCTGTGACGGCTCGACCACCGACTGCTCCGAGGTCGAGCTCAACAAGCGCTGGGCGGCGTGCGCCGCGCGCGATACAATAACCGCGATGTACTTCGCCCGTCCGAACAAAATGACTCAGGAGCTCGGAGTCGCGAGCGAAAGCTACTGGGCTAACTGGTCGGTCAGAGAGGTAAACAACTTCTCGAACATCTTCGCGGGTCAGGGCGAGTACCTCTCCCACGGCTCGAACGTTGCCGTGATAGGCAGAGGTCAGAAGTCGAACAACGGCGGCGCTGTGCTTATAAACTGCGACTTCGGAACGACAAAGAGCGTCTCCGACGTTCCCGTCTACACCCTCAGAGACGGCGCCTACCACGACCGGATCTCGGGCAACACCTTCACCGTAAAGAGCGGCAGGCTCTCGGGCAAAATCGGCGACACGGGAATCGCCGTTCTGTACAAAGACCAGCTCCCCGTCGTTTATGCCGACGAAAGCCGCAGATATTACGACGACAGCGTAAGCGTCACCGTCAACTCAAAGCGCGCCGACCGCTCGACCTACGAGTACAACGGCGGCGAGCCCGTCGAGTTCTCGGGAAGCAAGGCGATAACCCTCGGAAGCGCGTCCGACCAAATCGGCGCGACCTACAAGCTGACCGTCAAGGGCTACCTGAAAGGCAAGCTTGCCGCCGAGGAGACCTACGAGTACACAAAGGACGTCCCCGACGAAAAGCTCGAGATAACGCTCGACACCAACTCGGTTTCGGGCTGGAGCTCGAATCCGAGCATTTACGCGTGGAACAGCGTTACCCAGACTCCGCTTAGCTCGTGGCCGGGGATAAAAATGAACGGAAGCTCGGGAAAATACACCTTCTCACTCGACAGAGACTACGACAGGATAATATTCAGCTCGGGCTCGGCTCAGACCGTGGACATCCCCGTTTTTGACAGCTCGGATTTTATAATTCAGGGAACAAAAGCTCAGAACAGCGGCGGCACCGAGTGCAACAACGTCAAGCGGAACCTCAGTCTCTACAAGGGACAAAAATACTACCCGGGTCTCGACGAGCCCCCGACAACAACGGAGCCTACAACGGAACCTGTGACAACATCAGAGCCGACGGAGCCGACAACGGAGCCCACGGAGCCTGTGACAACATCAGAGCCGACGGAACCGACGACGGAGAAGCCGTCTGTAAAGGGCGACGTTAACGGCGACGGGATTTTCGATGTAAGAGACGTGACGATGATAAAACGTTACGTCGTAAAGCTCATAACCTTCACAGAAGAGCAAATCCGCATAGCCGACGTGAACCGCGACGGAGCGATCGACGTCCGCGACGCGACGAAAATGCAGAGAATCATCGCCAAGATAGATACGTTCGACTAAACGAAACGCAATAAACGGGATTGACCCAAAGCTCAGACGAGCGGGAGTCAATCCCGTTTTATGTTTTACATATCCTGTTTCCAAAATGTTGCCGATGTTGCCGCGAGATGCAGCCCTTCTCAAAAACGCTTTCTTTTTAGGAACCGATGTTTTTATCGGCAACATCGGCAACATATTAATATACACATAATATACAATATATAATAACTGTGTTTATATATAAAAATATCAATATAAAGCTTGTTGCAGGTGGAGCAGGTAAATGTAGCCCTTCTTAAAATCACTTCTTTTTAAGGAACCGATGTTTTTACCTGCTCCATCTGCTCCATAATAAATTCTCACACTTTTTGAGCTTGTTGCAGGTGGAGCAGGTAAATGCAGTCCTTCTTAAAATCACTTCTTTTTAAGGAACCTATGTTTTTACCTGCTCCATCTGCTCCATAATAAATTCTCACACTTTTTGAGCTTGTAGCAGTTGTAGCAGGTAAATGTAGCCCTTTTCAAAATCACTTCTTTTTAAGGAACCTATGTTTTTACCTGCTACATCTGCTACATAATAATTTCTCACACTTAATTAATATCTACTGAACAACCCCCAATTTCAAACTGCGGATAATCAGCCATAACATCTCCGCCCTCAACTTCTCAATCTTCCTCAGATTTAGAAGCAAGACGGACATAGCAATGCTGTGGCAAGTCGTTTCTTTTAGC
>JAFNSO010000038.1 GCA_017384945.1 Ruminococcus sp.
CCTCGATGGGAGCGTCGATAGGATCGGGGAAGCCTGCGGCGATAGTTGTGTCTACGGGGAGGAGGAGCTGCTTGCCGAGCTTCTCAGCCTTTTCCATCATTTCCTTGCAGTAGTCGAGCTTTGTGTCGTCAACGAGGGACTTTCCGACCTCGAGACCCTGAGCCTTGAGGAAGGTGTAAGCCATACCGCCGCCGATGATGAGAGTGTCGCACTTCTCGAGGAGGTTGGAGATAACGTTGAGCTTGTCGGCAACCTTAGCGCCGCCGAGGATAGCAACGAAGGGTCTTACGGGATTCTCAACAGCGTTGCCGAGATAGTCGATTTCCTTCTGCATAAGATAGCCTACGGCTGTGTCCTTGATGTGGTTTGTAACGCCCGCGGTCGAGCAGTGAGCGCGGTGAGCGGAGCCGAAGGCGTCCATAACGAATACCTCCGCGAGAGAAGCAAGCTCCTCTGAGAAGGGCTCGAGATTCTTTGTCTCTTCTTTTCTGAAACGGGTGTTCTGAAGGAGAACAACGTCGCCGTCCTTCATTGCGTCAACAGCAGCCTTTGCGTTAGCGCCTACAACCTCGTCGTCGTTAGCGAATACTACGTCCTGACCGAGCAGCTCGGAGAGTCTGACAGCGACAGGAGCAAGTGAGAATTTGTCCTCGGGACCGTTCTTGGGCTTGCCGAGGTGTGAGCAAAGGATAACCTTGCCGCCGTCCGCGATAAGCTTCTTGATCGTGGGAAGCGCGGCGGTGATACGGTTGTCGTTTGTGATGACTCCGTCCTTGAGCGGAACGTTAAAGTCAACTCTTACGAGTACCTTTTTGCCCTTTACGTTGATGTCGTCAACTGTAACCTTGTTTAGTTTCATATTGATACGTCCTTTCATTGTGGAAATTATGTCATACACACCATAATTATACATTAAAAAATGGTTATTATCAATAGGAGTTTGCAATTATGGAAAAGTTTTTTTGCGTTTTTTTTTGGGTTTTTTGTCACAAAATCAGTTTCCGACAGGTTATATGCACAGATACATATTTGTTTCCAAAAATCCAATTATTTCTTTTGAAAATTTTGTTGAAAAACGATTGTATTTATGATATAATAACTATGTATGGCATTCTATAAAAAGAAAGAGAGTGATACTTTAATGAACGCTAAAAGACTGGAATCCAGAAATTCGTCGATGGACATTCTCCGTATTGTCGCGGTTTTTCTGGTAAATTCAGTTCACTTCTTCCTGTATAACGGCTTCTACAGCGAGACCGTTACGGGTATCCCGATGTTCATAATGGTGCAGATGCGTACCTTGTTCGCGACCTGCGTTCCGCTGTTTATGGTGCTTACGGGATATCTGATGTGCAAAAAGGAACTGAGCGGTGGTTATTACAAGGGCATACGCAAAACGCTGGTTGTCTTTGCGCTTTCCACCATTCCCTGTATGATTTTCAAGGTTTACAATCTGAACGATACCTTCGACCTCGCGAAGCTCATAACAGACACCCTCAACTTCAAGGGCTCGCAGTATTCGTGGTATATCGAGATGTACATAGGTCTGTTTTTGATTGCGCCTTTCCTCAATCTGGCGTATAACGGACTGAAGTCTCAGCGTCAGAAGCAGGTTCTCGTTATGACCTTTGTGGGTGTGGCGATCCTGCCGACTCTGTTCAACTCGTTTGTGTACAATCCGCTTTCATGGTGGGCTAATCCCGCCTCGAGCGATGACTTCTTCAAGATTGTTCCCGCGTGGTGGGGTATGATTTATCCCCTTGCCTACTACTTTACGGGCGCTTACCTGCGTGAGTACGGAATCAAGGCCCGGACAAAGACGGTCGCGATCACCTTTGTGATTTCGCAGTTCGTGTTCGGCGCGTTCAACTTCTACCGCAGCTACGGTACGACCTTCAAAACAGGCTCATACATCAACTGGGGCGGAATCCAGACCTATTTGCTGACGGTTATGGTTTTTGTGCTTATAAGCAGAATCAAGACCGACAACTGGTGCGTCGGCGTAAAGAAGGCGCTGTGGAAGATTTCCGACCTCGCGCTCGGAACGTACCTTTTGTCGTTTATGTTCGACTGGATTGTGTACAACAATTACCTGAACCCGAATGTACCGACTATGACGGACAGGCTGCCTTACTACCTGATTTGCGTGCCAATTGTGTTTGTTCTTTCAAACTGCGCTTCTCTTGTGCTCAATTACGTCGCCTCAGCCTGCATCGCGGCTTACGAGGCTATTGTTAAGCTCGTCAAAAAGAAACGCGCAGAGGGAAAAGTCGAGTTCTGGAGAGACGTTGTTTTCTATGTGCTGTTCGCGGGCGGAATCGGCTTCGCGATATGGAAGGCTTTTTACGGCTTCGGCGGTCTCGACGAGTCGTTCTACCTGACGATTCCTCAGAGATTTTTGCAGGGCGACGCTCTGTTCCTCGACGAGTGGCACCTTTCACAGATGTGCTCCGTAATGCTCATTCCCTTTGTCGGATTATTCAGAGCGTTCACGGGCTCGTTTGAGGGCGTTATCCTCGCGGCGAGATTCTTCTACATCTTCGTTCACGCGGCTGTTACCTTTGTAATTTACCGCAGACTTAGAAAGTACGGCTACGTCGCGCTGTTCGGCTGCCTGCTCTTCTTCATCTTTACTCCTTACGATATTATGGCTTGCAGCTACGACACGATGGGTCTTGACCTCGTTGTGCTCTCGGGTGTGCTGCTCGGTACGGCGAATTATGAGAAAAAGCTTTCTCTTATTTTCGCGGGAGTTTTCTACGCGGGAGCTGTGCTCTGTAATCCATATCTCGCGTTCGGCTACGTCGCCTACGCTTTGTGCGTCGTCGTCCACCTTGTTATGAGCAAGAAGGAGTCGAACTCAGTGTTCAAGAGCGATATGTTCGCTCTCAGAACCTTTATCTGGACTACTGTCGGTGTGGCTGCCTACGCCGTTGTATTCCTGATTATCGTGTTCACGAGAATCAGCGTAAACGACCTTCTTGTCGCGCTTCCGAAGATGCTCGACGATCCCGAGCACATTCAGGTTCCGTTCACCGAGGAGCTCAGAAGGTACTTTAACGGTATCTGGACCTTCCACCCGCACTTCAAGTACGCGGTTGTCGGCTACGGAATTATGCTCGTCACATTGATTTTCGACAAAAAACGAAAGGTTCACCGTTCGGTTTACCTCATTGTTTCGATTATGCTCACGATGTTCTCGCTCGCGCTGTGTATGTCGAAGCTCACTTCCGTTTACTACAACGCGATTATGTTCCCGATGATCTTCGTAAGCATTACATCATACATCCTTTGCGACAAAAAGCCGAAGGAGCTGTTTGTTTCGCTGTTCGCGCTGGGAATATTCTACTCGCTGTGTATGAACTTCTCGTCAAACCAGTATTTCTACGTCATTTCGATGGCGATTACGGCTTCAAACCTCGCGGGCTTTGTGTTCCTCGCTCAGCTTATGCGTGAGATGAAGGAAAGAGACGACGAGCTCGACTACGCAAGGATGTTAAAGTATGCGTCGGTCGTGTTTGTGACGCTTCTGATTTGCTATCAGTCCTTTATGCAGCTTACGGCGAAGTCCAACCACTGCTTCTGGGACGGTACGACAGACCAGCTCACAACGACGATCGAGGTCGGTCCCGCGAAGGGAATTACCACCACCGAGACCAATGCCGATACTTACACAAAGAAGTACAAGGATATAAAGAAGCTCGAAAAGAAGGAGAGAGGAAACACGCTTTTCCTCACGGATCTGACATGGGCGTATCTGGCGCTTGACTATCCGTCCTCGACCTACTGCGCCGCTATCGGAACCGAGTCGCTCGTTCCGCTGGATACGGTGCTCAAGAGACTCGATTCCTACTGGGAAACAAATAAGAAAAAGCTTCCGAAATATGTTTATATTCCGAAGGATTCCAAATGGAATATCGAGCAGGCTAAGAATAAATTCCTCGGAATGGGATATACTCTTTCCGAGCAGGGTATGAGCTTCGTGCTTGAAAAATAATTTTACGGGGTTGTCGCTGTCGACAACCCCGTTTTCTTACTCATTACCTTTTACTTATTACTTATTACTTTTTACCTAAAATTCTTCCCATTTGTGCCTGTGCAGCTCGCCGTGGGTCAAAAGTTCGGGATAGTCCCACTGTCTCAAAACCTCGTAGGCGGCAATCGCGACGGAGTTCGAGAGGTTGAGGCTGCGCGCTTCCTCTATCATCGGGATACGGACGGTGTTGTCCCTGTTTTTGAGCAGGAGACTTTCGGGCAGTCCCCTTGTTTCCTTGCCGAATATCAGGTAACAGCCGTCGGGGTAGTCCGCGTCGGTGTGGCGGTTTAGGGCTTTTGTTGAAAAAAGGAAATATTTTCCGCCCTTTGTTTTCTCGAAAAAGTCGTCTATGCTGTCGTAGTAGCTGATGTCGAGCAAGTGCCAGTAGTCAAGTCCCGCGCGTTTCAGGTGCTTGTCGTCGAGCGAAAAGCCGAACGGTCTCACAAGATGAAGCCTTGCGCCAGTAGCCGCGCAGGTTCGGGCGACGTTGCCCGTGTTCGCGGGGATTTCGGGCTCTACCAGTACTATATTTAATGTTGCCAAAACTTATCACCTCTAATCATATTGTAACAGGAAATAATAAAAATGACAAGCTTTTGGGAGGTGAGTGTATGGCAAAGGGCTCGGTTATGAATATCGCGAAGGGTGTAATCGGCGGAATGCTCGCGGGAATGGCTATCGGCGCCGCGGGCAAATCTATGATTGACAAAACTCCGAAAATGCGCAAAAAGGCAGACCGCGCTATGCGGACTATCGGTCAGGTAATCGACACGGCGCAGTATATGTTTTCTTGACGTTTGACAATTAACGATTAACGAATAACAATTAACAGTGAAGGTCGGGCAGATAGGTTCATATGAAAATGAACTTTTCTGCCCGACCGATTTTTTTATTTTAAATTTTAAACAAAGTTCGCGGGGTTTAGTCTTTCGCCGCCCGAGGTTCTTACCTCGAAGTGGAGGTGAGGTCCTGTGGAGTCGCCTGTTGAGCCGACCGCCGCGATTGACTGACCCTGACTTACGCTCTGACCCGCGCTTACATACAGCGAGCTGCAATGACCGTAGAGCGTTTTGTAGCCGTTGCCGTGGTTGATGATTACGTAGTTGCCGTAGCCTGAGCTGTCGTAGCCTGCCCATTCGACAGTACCGCCGTCAGCGGCAACGATGCTCTGTCCGTAGCAGCCGCCCGCAGCGATGTCGATGCCGCTGTGGAAGCGTCCCCAGCGCGCGCCGTAGCCCGAGGTCACATTGCTTGTGTAGGGAAGAGGCCAGATAAAGCCGCCCGAGGATGTGCCGCTGCCCTGAGAGTCTTCGTTTGAGGAGGAGTTGTTGTCGGAGTCGTCCTCTTCGACCTCAACGGGTCTTTCCTTTGTGCCCTCTGTGATTATCTTGGTTACGGGCTCCTTGAGCACCTTTTCCTCCTTGAGTACAGAGTCGGTCTGCACGCCGTCAACGTAGGTCAGACGGTAGATGTACTTGACCTTGCCCTCCTTGCCCTTTTGGGTGACCTTGGAGTAGTCCTCGTACTTTGAGTCGTCGTATTTTACCTCGATGTCATAGTCGAGGGAGCCGACGGTCTCGTAATCGGTGTAAAGGATAAAGCTGAATTTGTCCTTGTTGTTTGAAACGATTTTTTCGCTGTCGTCTATGTATTTGCTCTTGTAGGAGCCGTAGACGATTTCGACCTCGTTGTTGAATTCGTCGGTGGTTGTGTCGTCGTACTTTGCCTTGTGTTCCTCGAGGAGCTTGTCGAGCTCGGCTTTGAGCTCGTCCTTGTCGAGCGACACGCCGACAAGCTGCTTGTCGATGTACAGTCCGTAGCCGTCGGAGAGAATTTCGCCCTCGCTCATCGACTCAGAGAGCTCTGTGTGGACTGTCTTGGAGAGCTCAGTGTCGTTTACCTTGACCGTGCTCGTTGTTTTGTCCTTCGCGACGGTGTTCTTCTCGCTCGCCAGAGCGGTGAGCGTCATCGTATTAGCCGAGGCGAATATACACAGCGAAACAGCCACGAAAGAGGTCGCGAGTCCCAAAGCGACCTTGCCCTTTAAGAAGGACGGCTTTTGACCCGAGTGGCGCAGCGCCTTGTTGCGGACGCTGTGTGCCCTTGAGACCGCTATCGCCGAGGTGGAGAGCTTCTGCGAGCCCTGCTTGCGCTGGTTCATATAGTGAAGCTCGACTCTGCTCGGCTTTGCCGCCTTGCGCGCGGAGCGTTTTTCTTTGCGCTCGGTCGCGGCTTCGGAAATAAGCGTTTTGCTTATCCTAGCGAATTTTTTGAGCGACTTGTGCGAATACTTTTTCAGCCGCTCCTTGCTTGTGACGGTCTCAATCTCATTGAAGCCGTCGAGTCCTATGAATTTTGTCTTCATGAATTAACACCTTACCAAATGTAACAATCTTGTAACAAATAACGTCACTATTATAACAAAAGAGTTACAAGATTGCAACCTTTTGAGATAAAATAGTCGAGTTGCACATAAATTTAACAGCTTGTGGATTTGCAACTTGAAATATGCACAAGAAACGTATCTTTTTCGTGTGTTCGGTTGTTACATTTAACGGTAAGAGAAACGGGGCCGCATTCTTAGCGGTCCCGTTAAGATCATTTGTACATCACGTCCAGATCGACTTTGCCGTCGACGCCGCGTACTCTGCCCTCCTTGGAGTATTGGAGAATCAGGCAGTCTGTTCTTTTCGACGAGCCGAAATCGGAGTACCAGATTTGGTTTTGGCGGAAGTCGGAGGCTTTGAGTATTCCGTCCTTTTCAATATATACGGCGGATTTCAGTCCCTTTCTCTCGATTTTTTCGCAGAACACCTTCGCGTTCGCGAGCGCGGCGCTTTCGGAGATGTTTTCGACGCGGGTCTCGGTGTCCTCGAGCGTCTCGAGGTCGTAGGCGAGGGGTAAATCGAGCTCGATGTCACCGAGAACGCTTAACGCGAACGCCGCTTCCTCTGCTGCCTCCTGCTTTGTCAGAGCCTGACTGAAGAAGTACGCGCCTGTTTTGAGCCCGTGTTTTTTCGCCAACGTGAGGTTCCTAAGAGCGAGCCTGTCCTTGTAAAGCTGTCCGTCGGCACCGAAGCCCCTTCCGCCGAGTCGTATCATCGCGAAATCGCGGCCGTCCTTCTTGACCGCCTTCCAGTCGATCTCGCCGTTGAAGGACGAAACGTCGATTCCCTTGTAAGCCTTTGGCTTTGAGACCTTCTTTGAGACGGCTTTGCTTGAGGGCTGAGTCTGAGCGCCCTCGGGCTGAGAGGTCTGAGCTCCGCAGCCGAACAAAAGCGAAGATATAATTAGAATTAAAACTATGCTAAAATACTTTTTCATAAACAGTCACCATTTGAATATTATCACAAAATTTAAAATATGTAAATATTTATGTTGATTAAAACGAAAATTTACAGTATAATAAACTATATATTGCCCTGTTAAGCATTGAATATTATGCAAGGAGGTGTAGCTATGGCTGAAAAGATGAGTAAAAATGAGCTTTTGGACGCGATTGACAAAAGCAGGACCATCGCGGATTTGTTCAGACTCGTTAAGGAGCAGGATATAAATATGCGTATGCACACCGTTCAGGGCGCGAGCAATACAAAGCCCAAAAAGCTTGAGATCCGTTCTTTCCCGCCAAACGCTACATACCTCGACAGGCTTAAAGCGGCGGTCAGACTGACGGTCGAGAACACAAAATGATTTAGGAGTGATATTTTGAAACGCGTATTAGCTGTGTTAACAGCCGCTTTGCTTGCCCTTGGGACCTTCAGCGCGGGAGCCTTTTCCTTCGGAAAATACCAAAACGGCGACGTTAACCGAGACAACAATCTCTCTATCAAGGACGTAACTCACATCCAGGAGTATCTGGCTCTGCTACGTCAGTACGATAATATTCAGATGAAGCTCGCGGACGTCAACCACGACGGCACAATTAACATCAAGGACGCGGCGTTCATCCAGAAGGTTCTCGCAAAGCTCGAGACAATGCCCGAGGAGGAGAATGTCACCGTCAGCACAAGCACCCGTCCCGAGCCGACGACGACAGCTACACAGGCGACACAGCCGACGACGACCGAGCCTTTTGTCCCCGCGACGGAGCCGACTCAGCCCGTGACCGAGCCGCAGGGTGAGATTGACACGAACATAAAGATTTCGTTCAGAAACAGCAATAAATGGAGTAAGGTATATTTCTACCTCTACAATTCTGACGGAAAGACCCAGGCGAAAGACTGGCCCGGGGTTGAGCCCGAGCTTTCGGGTACCACGGCGGGCGAAAGCGTTTTCTCCTACACCGTGGATATTTCCAAATTCGACAGGGTTGTCTTTACCGACGGCACAGAAAAGAGCATTGACGTTCCGCTTTCGCTTTCTTCGACGGGCTTCTTCCCCAAATCAAAGGGCAGCGACGGAAAATACATAGTTGAAAAGTACAGGCAGGGAAAAATGACAAGAGGAAAACTCACTACGACCACTCTTAAATACTCCGAGGGCTACGAAAAGAAAATATGGATTTACACCCCGTCGGGCTATAATCCCGAATCGACCTTTAATTATCCGACAGTCTATATGCTCGACGGACAGAACCTGTTCACCGACCACAAGGACGGTTACGGCGGCTGGGATGTTGAGGGAGCTGTCGACGGACTTCTCGCCAACACAGGCAGGGGAGTGATCGTTGTAGGAATCGACAACGGCAACTCGAAGCGCGACAGCGAGCTTACACCCGACCTCGGCGAGCTCAATCCGCTTCTGCCCGAAACCGAGAGAAAGCACTATTCTAACGGAACGGGCAAGGTCTTCTGCGACTTTGTTATGAACAAGGTTATGCCCTACGTCCGAGAAAACTACAGAAGCAGTCAGAAGCGTGAGGAGAACTGCGTAGCGGGCTCGTCCTCGGGCGGTCTTGAGGCGTTCTACATCGGAATGGAGAACAAGGACAAGTTCGGCACTATCGGTTCGCTGTCACCCGCGTTTTTGCTCTTCGGCGACGACGTCTGGAACACCTACCTCAAAAAGCTTGATATGAAGGACGAGAGTATTCCGAAGCTTTACCTCTACTGCGGCAACAATGATTCGCTCGAGAAGAACCTCTTTACCTTCACAAACCAGATGTACGAGCGTCTCAAAAAGCTCGGCTACCCCGAGAATAAGCTCAGATATTCCGTGTTTGAGAAGGGACTTCACAACGAGCAGTGGTGGAGATTGTACTTCCCCGAGGCGCTGACGCTTTTTATGAGCAAGTAACCGCGGTTCAATAAGTAAATAGTTATAAGAGGGAGCGACGTTTTTTGTGTATTTTTTACATCAAGGCTCCCTCTTCTTTGTGCATTTGGCAGAAAAATCCGCCGTTTAACCCAAAATTTGTGTACTATGATAAATTTTTGGAAAAGGCTTGAAAACCGCTTGAATTAGCGGTAAAATGTACGTGTTAAATAATAAAAAGTTAATTTCAGAAAAGAAAGAAGTTGAGGTTATGAAAAAATTTATGGCAGTTGTACTGTCGCTGATGATTATTGGTTCGGTTCTTCCGTTCTCCTTCTCGGCTTACGCTGCCGAGGATGACGCGGCTCCCGCGACTCCCGCTCAGCAGGCTACCGAGAACGTAACGGCTGCTCAGGCAACCGATATGACTCAGGCAACCGAGGCAACCGAGGCTACCGAGGCGACTCAGGCTACCGAGACAACGGAGCCGACAGAGTCCACCGAGCCCACAACGGCTACACAGCCCACAACCGCGGCGGTTTCGACAGAACCGACTTCGTCTACATACGTTGTACCCACAGTAGCTCCCGAGGTTATCGTGCCCAAAAAGGTTACAGGCTTCGGCGTTTCGGCTCTCAGCAACAAGGCTGTTGTGCTCAAGTGGAACCTCAGCAAGGACGCTGACAAGTATGTAATCCAGCGCGCTGTCAAGGGCGCTGACGGAAAGCTCTCAAGCTATGTTACGGTCAAGACCACAGGCGAGAGCACAACAAAGTACAAGGACACCGGACTCAAGTCCGCGACTGTCTACAAGTACAGAATCTATGCTTACCACACATCCTATTTCACAACTCACAGCACCGCGTCAACAGTCGCCTTCCTCACAAGACCCGACAACGTCAAGAAGGTTGTTGTAAAGGAAAAGGGAACAGACACGCCCTTGCGCTTCTGCATCAGTATCGCCAGCGCCTCGTCGGTATAGCCGGGGGCGATGACGCCGTCGGACACCTCGGCCTTCAGATAGCGGGCCGTGGCGGCGTCGCACACGTCGGACAGGGCGGCCCAGTCGCCGTAGGAGCTCAGGCGGTCCGCGCCGCGGGCGCGGGCGTAGGCGTTGGCCAGCGGGGACAGGCCGTCGCGGACGAAGTAGATCTTGCGCTCCACCTCGGTCAGATGCTCCTTGGCCAGCGCGGCGCCGGCGGGGCTGACGTGCTTGAAGGACGCGGCGGCGGGCAGGCCGGTGGCCTCCTTGAGGGCCTTGACCAGCTGCCAGCTGTTCAGTGCGTCCATGAAGTTGATATAGCCGGGCCGGCCGCTGAGGACCTGCAGGGGCAGCTCGCCCTCGGCCATGAAGATGCGGGCCGGCTTCTGGTTGGGATTACAGCCGTACTTGAGTTCGAGTTCGGTCATGATGCTCTC
>JAFNSO010000039.1 GCA_017384945.1 Ruminococcus sp.
AGTCAACACACAAATAAAGCTTAGAGAGGGCACTATCGTATGTATGAAGTATTGAACGCTATGCGCAGAAGCCGCATTGAGAATAATTTGAAGATTGTTGCACATCTTGATAAGATAACAAAAACACCGATGGAGGTGCAGACAAAACTCTTGCTTGAGCTGCTTGAAGAGAACAAGGACACGGAATACGGCAAGAAGTTCAACTTTGATCGGATTCGTTCCATTGAAGAGTATCAAAAGTGCGTGCCGATCTCAGAATATGACGACTACACAACATACATTGACCGAATGGCGAACAACGGTGAAGAAAACCTTATCTGCTGCCGTAAACCGGTATGGTTCAACAAGACCTCCGGCACAGTCGGCGAGCCTAAAAAGATACCGTATACTCAAAAAACAAGGGATTGTTTTGCGAGATACAGCCTGTGTTATCAGTCCGGTTTATTGTACAAAAACTTACAAGAGCGTTACTTCGGCGGCAGATGGCTTAACCTTATCCGCTGTAGCGGAGATATTACCAGACTTGCTGACGGAGTTCCCTACGGCGCTATTTCCGAAGCTTCGCTCAGACCCTACATTGACAAGTGGCAGCATATTTTCCCCACACCTCCGGAAGCAACCTTCTCACCAAAAGGAGCGGATACAAGATATTTGACCGCCCGTTTCAGTCTCTGCGATAAGGATTTGAACAATATCAACTGCACCTTTACGGGTTTTGCTTTGGATTTTTGCCGATATATCGAAAAGAGTTGGCGGCTTCTGGTAAACGACATTGAAAAAGGCGTCATCGACCAATCGGTTGAGCTTCCCGATGAGCTCAGGGAAAAGCTTTCCGCAACGCTGAAGCCTATGCCGCAGAGAGCGGCTGAACCGAGAGCTATATTTGAGGAGGGATTTGATACTCCGTTCATCCCGAAGGTATGGCCGGAGTTGAGCTATGTCGTGGGCGGTGCTTCCGCGGGCTTCTCACGATACACAAACGAGATTCGCGAACGTTATCTTGGGTATGATACGGCGTTTTATTTCCGCGGGATATCTGCTTCCGAAGGCATTTTTTCGATACCTGTCAAATTGGCGTCTCACGAGTCAGTGTTGATCCCCGACTCATTGTTCTACGAGTTTATTCCGATAGACAACGAGGACACAACTCCGATCACAATGGACAAACTGGAGGTTGGGAAAAAATACGAGCTCATTATTACCACTCACTCGGGCTTTTACCGATACAGGATGAAGGACGTCCTGCTTGTCACAGGCTTTTACAACCAAACGCCGATGGTCGAGTTCCAGTATCGTATCGACAAAACGGTGAATTTGATGGGAGAAAAGACGACGGAAATGGCGCTAAGAATCGCCGCCGATAATACCGCAAAGGAATGCGGATTTATGTTGGTGGACAGCTCCGTATATCCCGATACAAAAGAGGTTAGGTATACCTGTGTGATGGAGATTGACCGTGTACCAAAAGATTTGTCTGAGGATATGATTCGTTCCTGTTTGGAGAAAAACCTTTCAAAGCTCAATCCCTCATATGGCGAAAAGATAAAAAGCGGTATTATCAAGCCGCTCAAGCTGATTTTTTCACAGCCTGAGACATATGTGCTCTACAAAGAATTGATGCGAGCAAAAGGCCGTTCCATCGCGCAGCTCAAGCCGGTCACCGTTATCGATAATGAAACTCAGAAGAACTTTTTCTTTACGCTGACAGAGGACTTTGAAGAGATTAAAAGACTGTTGGCATGTTAAACGCAACCAATCTACAATAGCGGAGGCAAATGCTTCCGCTGTTTTTTCTGTACAATAGATCAAGGGTTGGGGTGGAAGAATTGGAACGGCTGTATGGAGAGTATAATATCCATAATCTCTGCGACGCGTTAATGGTTCCGCGCGGTACA
>JAFNSO010000040.1 GCA_017384945.1 Ruminococcus sp.
AGAGGTCTTGCCGTGGTCGACGTGACCCATAACGACAACTACGGGCGCTCTGCCGACGAGGTTCTCGTCGTCGTCCTCGCTGTCGTCGATGATTTGCTCCTCGATCGTGACGACGACCTCCTTTTCGACCTTAGCGTGGAACTCCATAGCGATAAGCTCGGCGGTGTCGTAGTCGATAGTGTCGTTCGCGGTGATCATCGAGCCCATCAGAAACGCCTTCTTTACGACCTCGGCAACGGTAGCCTTGAGTCTTGAGGCGAGCTCGGAAACGACGATCTCGTCGGGAACGGTGATGGTGATTGAACGCTCCTTGCGCTGCTTGGCGATACGCGCGAGTCTCTGAGCCTCGGTCTCCCTCTTTCCTCCGCGGCGCGCCTTCTGCTTGCGGGCGCGGTTAGAGAACTTCTGCTTCTTGGAAGTATCCTGATTGCGCTTGAGCTTGTCGTTCGCCATATCGTCGTACTTCTGGTTATATCTCTCGACGTCGACGTTGTTCTGTCTTGTGTCGATGACCCTTCGGTTGGAGCGGTGGCCTGAGCGTTCCTCCTCGATCGTGTTGACGACCTCGACCTTGGGGAGGTTCTTCGCGGGCTTCTTCTGAGCCTGCTTTTCGGGCTTTTTCGCCTTATTCGGAGCGGGAATCTCCTTTCGCTTGGGCTCTTCCTTTTCCTTTTCCTCGCTGACCGCCTGCTTTTCGAGCTCCTCGACCGCCTTGTCCCTGACGGCGAAGTACTCCGAGAAGCTTTCGACCGCGCTGTCCGAGGTCATAACGTCAAATATAACGTTGAGCTCCTCTGTCTCGAGGGCTGTCATCGACTTTTTGTTGACGCCGCATTTATCCGAAAGGATCTCCGTGATCCTTTTGCTTTTAACATTAAAATCGTCCGCTACTTCTTTTACCTTATATTTTATCATAGACAATTACCTCCTGATTCACTGTTCAATAATTCAGAGAGCTTTTCGGCAAAGCCCGCGTCGCAGACCGCGGCGGCGGCTGTGAGCTTGCCGAGGGAAAAGCTCAGCTCGTCCTTTGAGCGGTTGAGCGCGGAGATTTTGACCGCGTTTCGCTCACAGACGGAGAGGAGCTTTTTTTCGGTGTTTTTTGAAATATCCCGAGCCGTCAGCACCAGAGCGGCGTCGCCGTTTTCGACCGCCTCAACGATGAGGTCGAAGCCGAGGGTGAGCTTGCCCGCCCGTCGGCACAGTCCGAGAAGGGAAAGGATCCTGTCATTCATCCTCAAGCTCCTCTCTGAGCCTGTCGTAGATCTCGCTTGGGATCTGAGCCGCGAAGGCTCGCTCGAGTCTTTTCGCCTTGATCGCTTTTTCAAGGCACTCTCTGTTTGCGCAAACATATGCCCCTCTGCCTGCTTTTTTGCCGCTGAGGTCGAGGCTTATTTCGCCCTTTTCGATTATTTCGCCGCGCTCGTCCTTTGTATCGGGAGCCTTAACGACTCTGACGAGGTCGCGCTTGGGCTTCATTTCCCCGCAGCCCGTACATTTGCGCAGGGGGATTTTTTTCTGCTTCATTATTCCTCGCTCTCTGTTCCGTCGGCTTCCTCAACAGTATCAACGGTATCAACGGTATCAACTGTCTCTTCGGGCTCGACGGGCTTTTCGGGCTTTTCGTCCTCGTCCTCGCCGAAGAAGCCCGACTCGGGACGGATATCTATTTTCCAGCCCGTGAGTCTGGCGGCAAGACGGACGTTCTGACCCTTGTTGCCGATCGCGAGCGAAAGCTGACCGTCGGGGACGGTGACCTTGCAGCTCTTCGCGCTCTGATCGATAACGTCGACCTTCAAGACGGTCGCGGGCGAAAGCGCCGCGGCGACGTAGGCTATGGGGTCGTCGCTGTACTCGATGATGTCGATTTTCTCGCCGCCGAGCTCGTCGACAATGCGGTTGACTCTGTCTCCGCGCGTTCCTATGCAGGAGCCGATCGCGTCGATGTTCTCGTCGTTCGAGACGACAGCCATCTTTGTTCTGCTTCCGGCTTCGCGGGCGATCGCCTTGATTTCAACCGTACCCTCGAAAATCTCGGGAACCTCCTGCTCGAACAGCCTCTTGACAAGCGCGGGGCTTGTGCGGCTGATCATAGCTCGGGGACCCTTTTCATTGTCCTTGATATCGGCGACGAGCACCTTGATGTTGTCGCCCTCGGAGAGAACCCTGTCGCCGACCTGCTCCGACTTGGGGAGAGTTGCGATCGCCTTTCCGATCCTGATCGTTGCCATACCGTTAGTGGGGTCGACCCTCTCGACAACGGCTGTGACGAGCTCGCCGAGTCTGCTCTCGAACTCCTTGCGCATCTGACCCTTTTCGCCGTCGCGGATACCCTGACGGATGACCGAACGGGCTGAGTGAACGGCGACTCTGCCGAGCTGCTTGGGGTCGAGCGGAACCTCATATTCGTCTCCGATTTCAATTTTCTTGCGCTTTTTCTGAGCGTCCTCGAGCGAAATCTCAAAGTTATCGTCAAAAACCTCCTCGACGACCGTTTTTACCAGCTTAACTTCGAGCGTTCCCCTTTCGGGGTTAGCCTTAAAAACAACGTTGTCGTTGCCGCCGTAGTTTCTCTTGCAGGCGGTTCTGATCGCGCTCTCGATCTGATTGAGCATATAGTCCATAGGAATGCCCTTTTCCTTTTCCATAAGCGCGAGCGCGGCAAATAATTCCTTGTTATTCATTTTCCTATCATCCTTTCCTTATATATCAAAGTCGTCAAGCTTGATCCATGCGGCGTCCTTGACGGAAATAGTGACCTCGTTTTCGCCGCTGTGGTCTTTTATTGTGACACATCCCTTGTCGAAGCTCTCGAGAACTCCCTTGAATTCCCTGCCGATACCCTCGAGCGGTCTTATCATTCTGACCATAATATCGGCTCCGATGAACTGCATAAAATGCTCGTCTCTTAAAAGCTCTCTCTCGAGCCCGGGAGAGCAGACCTCGAGCGTGTACGCCTTTTCGATCGGGTCGGCGTCGTCGAGCGGCTTGTCGACCGCGCGGGAGACTCTTTCGCAGTCGTTGATGTTGACTCCGTCGTCGCTGTCGATGATTATTCTCAAAAACCAACCCGCGCCCTCCTTGACGAAGCGGACGTCCCAGAGCCTGAGACCCTGCTCCTTAACTATGGGCTCAACGAGCTCCCATACGCGGGCGACGGTGTTCCCGCCTTTTTTCGGCATAAGCATTCTCCTTTCCGATGTTTGACGTCAAATGAAAAGGAGCAAGCTCTTGCTCACTCCTTACTTTCATCTTATTCAACAATAGAATTATAGCACTTGTTTTATGAAAAATCAAGTGTTTTCTTATTTTTCTTCCCGATCAGAGCACCAGATCGTCGCCCTGACCGTCGACGTAAGCCTTGGGCTCGTGCTCGCCGTGGTAGACGATGTGGTAGATGATCTCAATAACGAGAAAGACGAGCTTCATAAACAGGAAGATCCCGAGCGTTATCGCGACGAACCAGCCGAGACCGTTGGTGATGATAGGCTTCGGGATCGCGCCCGCCGCCGCCAGCGCGAACGAGCGGATAACAAAGGCGTAGAAGGCAAAGCCCAGAACAAACTCGCAGAAGGTCGCGAACCTCGGCAGGAAAATCAAAATCGCGAGGAAAATCAGAATCGAAACCAACCAGATAACGACGCCGATCGTGCCGCTCAGAGTGGCAAATATCCCGCTGAGATATTTGGTCGCGACGTACTCGTAGGTTCTGAACGAGACGACGTTGAGCGGGATGATAAAGACAAGCAGAGGAATGATTCTTCTGACAAGCCACGAGTACCATCTGCCCATATCCTCCTTGTAGCTGTCGATTTCGTCGATGTACCAGCGCAGTCTCTCCTTGTTGTTTTTAAAGACAGGCTTCTGCTGTTCCTCGTGTGTTCTACTTCATTTTCGTTTCTCATACGGTTACCCCCGATTACAGATAGTGAGCTCTGAGCTCGTCGCCGCTTTTTGCGGAAAGATAGGCGGGAGCTATGTCAAAAACGGTCTTGGCTCCGCTTGCGCCCTCAGAGTTGAGCCTTACCGCCGCGCGAGCGTAGGCAACCAGAACCGAGCCCGTGAACTCGGGGTTCGAGTCGAGCTTTAGACTGTACTCGATAACGTGCTTGTTGCCGTCGCCCGTCTCGCCGCTGTAAATGACCGAGCCGCCGTGAGGAAGCCCGCTGTGGTCGCGCTTCATTTCCTCTGCCGAGATAAAATGGACTGTGGTGTCGTAGTCGGCAAAGTAGTTGGGCATAGTCTTGATTTTTTCCTCGATAAGCGCCTTGTCCGCGCCCTCCTCGGCGACGACAAAGCATTCTCTCGTGTGCTTTTCGCGGGTGGAAAGAGTCGGGTTCTCTCCGCTTCTGACGGCGTCGAGCGCCTTTTCAACGGGAATCGTGTACTGGCGCGCGTCGAGCACACCCTCGATTCTCCTGACCGCGTCCGAGTGACCCTGACTGACGCCCTTGCCCCAGAAGGTGTAGGCCTCGCCGAAGGGCAGAACCGAATCCGCGTAAACCCTGCTCAGCGAGAACATACCCGGGTCCCAGCCGCAGGAGATTATTCCGACCTTGCCCGCACGCTTAGCCGCCTCGTCAACGTTCTTGAAGTGCGAGGGGATGTTAGCGTGGGTGTCGAAGCTGTCGATAACATTGTAGAGCCCCGCGTACTTGGGGGTCATTTTCGGCAAATCGGTAGCCGAGCCGCCGCAGATAATGAGAACGTCGATGTCAGCCGAGCCGTCGTCGAGCGTCGAAGC
Source organism: Ruminococcus sp. (assembly GCA_017384945.1). Taxonomy (GTDB): domain Bacteria; phylum Bacillota; class Clostridia; order Oscillospirales; family Acutalibacteraceae; genus Ruminococcoides. The sequence goes on from JAFNSO010000040.1 coordinate 4,745, forward strand.
GGGCAGAACAGGCACTCCCTGCGCCTTTATTTTAAGGCTGTCGGGGTCGCGTCGGGTAAAAACCCCCGCAAGAGCGGTGTCCTCATTTTTGAGAACAGCCGCCTCGACCCCGCGTCCGAGGTTGCCGTAGCCGAGTATTCCTATTTTTATAGTCATAGCGTATCCCTCCGTATACATAAAAATACACATTTATTCTAGCACTTTATGAAAAACATTTCAATAAAAAATATGTAATATTCACAAATTATTCTCCGAGCCCGCGGTGTTTTTTCGGTTTTTTAAAAAATTTTTCCCGAAATTGCTCTTTTCAGGGCAATTTTTTCTCCTTTTTGCCTATTAGTGAAAGACTATTTAAAAAGGAGAATCAAAATGAGTAATAAACCTATGAACGACTATAAAAACCTACCCGACGAGCTCAGGCGAAACGGGATGTTTTGCCTTTGGCGGTATGAGAAGGTCAGGGGCAGACGCTCGAAAATCCCGTACACTCTTTTCGGGTGCAGGGCAAGGTCGACCGAGCGTGACGACTTCTGCACCTTCTCGTCGGCGGTCAAGGTGGCTTTCAGGTACGACGGAATCGGGCTCGGGATATTCGACGGCTACTCCGCTATCGACATTGACGACTGCGTGACTGACGGCAGGCTAAGCGAGCTTGCGAAGGACGTTATCCGAACGATGGACAGCTACACCGAGCTCAGTCCGTCGGGAAACGGCGTGAGAATCATCTTCAAGGCGGGGGATTTCAGCTATGACAAGGAGAAATATTACATTAATAATAGGAAGAACAAGCTCGAGGTTTACGTATCGGGGTGCACGAACAAGTACGTCACTCTGACGGGAAACGTCCTCAGAGATGTGCCGATTGCGGAGAGGTCGGCGGAGCTGTGGGCTTTGCTTGACTATTATATGCGAAAGAGTCCTCCTTCGGCGGAAGGCGGCAGTCGAAGCCTGACGGACGAGGGAGCAGGCAAGCTATCCGACGACGAGGTTCTCGAAAAGGCTAAATCAGCCAAGAACGGCAGAAAGTTCAGGGAGCTGTGGGGCGGGAAATTCCCGAACAGTCACAGCGAAGCCGACCTTGCTCTCTGCTCAATGCTCGCGTTCTGGTGCGGCGGCGACGGAGCTCAGGTTGACCGTATTTTCCGTCAGTCGGCTCTGTATCGGAAGAAATGGGAACGCAAGGACTACCGCGAGGGCGTAATAAACTTAGCCATAAGTGGTCGGGAGCCCCGACTGCCAAAGCCGCGTCGGGAGCCCCGACTGCCTGAGCCGCCTTTGGAAGCGTCGGTTGGGAGCTATAACTTCATCAACGGCGGGTCTGACAAGCTATTCAAGCTTCACCCGGAACAAAATCAAAACTACTCTCAGACCGACACCGAAACCGACAAGCTCCTGAAATATCTCAACGAAACAAGACCCGACGACAATCCTTCCTATCCTCAGACCGACATCGGGGCGGGCAGGCTGTTCGCGGACTGCTTCAAGGACACCGCACGCTATGTTCCCGAGCGAAAGAGCTGGTACTGCTACTGTGACGGAGTATGGACTCAGGACGTGGGCAATCTAAAGGCTATGGAACGGCTAAAGGAGCTCTCGAACGCGCTTATGACCTATGCTCTGACGATAGACGACGAGCTCAGGCGCACGTCATACATAAAATTCTGTGCCCGATGGCAGAAGCGTCACGACCGCGAAATCTTTCTCAGAGACGCTCAGGGCGTTCATCCTGTTCTGATGGAGGACTTCGACCTTGACCCGTACATTTTCAACTGCAAGAACGGGACTCTCCACCTCGACACGATGGAGTTCACCGAGCACAAGCCCGAGGACAGGCTGACGAAAATCTCCGACGTGGAGTACGACCCAAACGCGGAGTGCAGGCGGTTCGACTACTTTGTCGGTGAAATCTGCGAGGGCGACGAGGAAAAGGCTCTGTTTCTTCAAAAGGCTCTGGGCTATGCGCTTTCGGGCGATACGCGTCACGAGTGCCTGTTCATCCTATACGGCGCGACGACGCGAAACGGCAAGGGAACTCTGTGCGAGAGTGTGCTCGGAGTACTCGGCGACTACGGCTGTACCTCACGACCCGAAACGGTCAGCACAAACCTCAACCGCCATTCGAGCTCCCCGAGCGAGGACATCGCAAGGCTCGCGGGAAAGCGTTTTGTAAACATCTCCGAGCCGAGCAAGGGTCTGAACCTTGACGCGGCGAAGCTAAAGGCGATGACGGGCAACGACAGCCTGAACGCGCGTTTTCTAAACGAGAACAGCTTTGACTTCAAGCCGCAGTTCAAAATCTACATCAACACAAACTATCTCCCCGTCGTGACGGATATGACTCTCTTCACTAGCGGACGAATTATAACTATTCCGTTCGAGCGTCATTTTGACGAGGACGAGCAGGACAAGACCCTGAAGGAGGAGTTCTCAAAGCCCGAAAACAAGAGCGCGATTCTCAACTGGCTGATAGAGGGATTCAGGCTCCAGAGCGAAGAGGGCTTAGGTCAGCCCTACGCCGTAAGAAAGGCGACCGAGAGCTACCAAAACGACAGCGACAAAATCCTCTGCTTCACCGAGGACTGCCTTATCCCCGACGATGAAGCCGAGGTAAAGACAAGCGAGGTCTACGCAAGATACCAAGCGTGGTGCGCCGACAACGGCTACCGAACCGAAGGAATGCGAACCTTCAAGCAAAGCCTCCTCACCTTCGCGAAGGTAGTCAGAAAGCGACCGAAAGCCGGAGGTCACAAAACCACAATTCTTCTGGGCTATAAATTACAAAACGAGCTCCTATAATCAAGCGGGGGCAAATGTGGCAGATAAATGTAGCCCTTTTCAAAATCACTTTCTTTTAAGGAACCTATGTTTTTACCTGCCACATCTGCCCCCAATTATATATACATATATTCATACTATTTATACACATACTATACATTATATAATACAATAAAAAATAACCACTGTGAAAAAAGGAGCAGACCGAAATCTGCTCCTAAAAATAATACTACTGCCTTTTCATTTTTTACAATACTCGGCGATAATTTTGCTGTTTGAAACTAATTCACCGAAAGCATAGATCAAAAGCGACAGAACAGCATTTCCAATTGTTCCGACAAAAAGCAGAACACAGCTTGCTTCACTTTTGGATCTTGCGGAGGCTGGCGACACAATCTTGACGCTGGAGGTTTCGCGACTTGCCAGAAGCACAAAGCAGCTGTGTGAAATCATTGAAACAGTCAAGGAAAAGTGCTTGCGGCTGTCCATCGTCGGAAGCATATGCGTAGACTGTACCAGCGGACAAATTGATCCGATGACAAACGCCTTTATTCAGATGTCTGGCGTATTCGCTGAATTAGAGCTACGCATAATAAGGGAGCGTGTGCGTTCGGGAATGGCAAACGCCAGAGCAAAAGGGCGCAAAATCGGCAGACCGCAAATAACCGCTGACGATATTCCAGCCTCTTTTCTGCGTCATTATCCAGCGTATAAGGCTGGCAGGATGAATTTGTCGGAGCTTGCGAGAATAAGCAATTTAAGCAGAACTACAGCTTATAAGTATGTCGGGCTTTTGGAGGGATGAAGAAAGAGCGGGGAAATACCCCGCCCAATTGATTAATAAACTTTAAAGGAAATAATATCTGGATTGGTTCCTGTTCCTCCTACAACAGCTTCACATTCACATTCAAAGCCATTAACAGTACATGGAGCTTTTAGTGACCATGCTTTTCCGTCCGAAGTGGGTTCTGCTCGTAAAGGACTTACTAAATAATGAAGTTTAAATTCATCATATTGTGATTTTCCATAATAATTTGCCGCAACCCAAGCATCCGTTTTTGATATCTTTTTTGATAAAGCAGCTGTTTTATTCTGTTTCTTTTTTATATGTTCAGGTGTAACTTTTACTGTAATTGTTTTTTTTGATTGATTTACTTTAGTACTCTTAATATACATATGCTTAGCTACTTCATTATTCATACTACTTGTTAAGTCATCACCAGTGTTAGTCGCAATATATTTCGTTTTATATCCTTTTACTTTTGTCTTTTTTATGACATTTGAAAGTTTCTTTCCTTTCAACTTGTTCATTTTTGCTTGTATTTCTTTTGCCTTATTCTCGTCGGTATTTGATCGACTACTTTTTGTTGTTTCTTCTGTATCGCTATCTTCATCTTCATATTCATTTTCATCTTCATCGCTATCCTCATCTTCTTTGCTTTTTTTGGCTTTTTCGTTATACTCTTTTAAACTTTCTTCTTGCTGATCATTAATATCAATTCCATCATTATGTGCTTTTATACTACAACTAAACGCTTTATCCTCGTTTAGATCAATTGTAGTGCTACCATCTATATTTTTATCTCCGCTTTTATTGAAAATAATATCATGCGTTCCTTCTGTTAAAGAAATTGTTTTTGTAAAAGTCTCGCCTTGTTCTACGGCGCCAAGTTTAGTATCATCAACATATATTTCTGCGTCATATGTGCTAAAAATTATATTTGTTTCATATTCAATATTTAATAATAAACTGTACGATTTAGTGTTTTTGTTTTCTTTTGTTTCAATATTGCTTGTGTTTTCCTCTGAACAACCTGAAAATAATAATAAAATTGATAGTAATACGATTGACATAATCCCAAAACTACGCTTCATAATGGTCATCTCCTTTTTTAAGATAAAAAATGCGTGACCGAAGTCACGCATGAAAAACGCATAACTCCGATTGTCGCTACACAAACTTATGGCATTCTCTGGGAATCACACAAGTGGAGAATGCGCTTTTACCAAAGTAAAGCGCTTCTCCCAGAAATACCAAAATATACAGTTCGTGTAGCACTTTTATAATATCATATCAATTATTATTTTTCAATCCAAATTAATAAAATTCCGCTCTTTTTTTCTGCCTTTTGGTATGATATAATGAAGAAAAGAGCGGAGGGAAAATGATGTACAGAAACAATGGACAGAAGAAAGCAGTCAGGCTTATAGCCTTACGCGATTATATCTATGGACACGCAGACCAGAAGCACGCTGTAAAAATTGAGGATATAAAATCGCATTATCGTAATATGAGATTTGAAAATACAAGTTTAAAAACTGTTTATTCAGACCTCCACGCTCTCCAAGACCCCGGAATTGATATTGACTATGACGAAAAGTCAAAGGGCTGGATTTTATATAACCCGCCTTTTGAAGCCTACGAACTGCGACTTATTATAGACAGCGTTCAAGCCTCAAAGTTTATTACGCAGAAGGAAGCTAAACACCTGACAGAGCAAATCACAAAAAATTTCGGTATAGGCAGAAGGCTGAATTTGAGCCGCGAAGCCTATGTTTATGACCGCATACGCAGTCAGAATAACAGCGTGGTAAGGCTGACTGACCGCATCCACGAAGCCATCGCCGCAAATAAAAAAATCAGCTTCAAATATTTTCATTTAAAGCCAGATATGAGCAAGGAATATTCAAATGATTACATTGTCAGCCCTTATGCTCTCTTTTGGAACAGCGGAAATCTATATTTATACGCCTACGATGGCAAGAAATTCCGCTATTTCCGCGTGGACAGAATGGAGCGGATAAGCAAACCGCTGCCCGAAAACAGAGAGGGGAAAAGCCTTTACAGCCCCAAGAGCCTCACAAGACAAAAGGCAAAAGTTTTTCAGATGTACGCGGGAAAGGCTTACAACGTAAAAATGCGTTTTCGCAACGAACTGACTGACGCGGTAATAGACCAATTCGGACGCGAAATAATGATGATGAAAACAGACAGCGAACATTTTACAATAACCGCAAATGTAGAAGTAAGCCCGCCCTTCTATGCGTGGATTGCTTCTTTTGGACGCAGAGCGAAGATACTAAGCCCGCCCGAAGCTGTAAAGGGTATGCGTGATTTTCTTCAAAAATCAGCGGATATGTACAAAGATGATGGGAACACCTGAAAAGATGTTCCCATTTGTTTCATTATGTTCAAAGATGTTCAAATCTATTTCTTTATCCTTTCTTTTGGATGGTACAGCTTCGCCAAGGGCGAAAAGCTGTCATAATTCTTTGCTATGTTCCTTGACTGTGTCCTTTTCTTTGATTTTCGGAGCTTCAACGCTCACAATGTTTTCAGCCTTGCACCAATTCAAAAATGTTCTTACAACGCGAACATAAGTCGCGATAGTATTATGAGCAAGGGAAACCGCTCGCATTTTTACAACCATTTCCTCCAGCTCCCTTTTGGAAAGCATATCCAGAGGAATTTCAATATCAAAGAATTTTGAGATATTATGTAAGACTTGATGATAGTTTCTGATTGAAGTTTCGGAAATCCCTTTGGCTGTTTGCGAGGTAATAAATTC
>JAFNSO010000041.1 GCA_017384945.1 Ruminococcus sp.
AAACAGGCTGGGAAGAATCAAGAGAGCTATTTGAAAAGCACCTTGCAGAAAGGCAGCGAGCTGGAGAAGCGTTTAGCCGAGCAAGCGAAGAAAGCGGGAGCGTTTACAGCGGTGAAGTGGATCCTGATTTCAGTCCTGTCCTCGACGGTCTCGACTCTCTTGCTTCATCTGTTTCTAAAATAGTTGATGACAGCTCGGAGGACGAAGAAGAACGCAGACGAAGGATTGAGGCGGAGGAAAACTCAAGCAACCTCGGCGCAGTTCTCGGAACGGTAATTGGCTTGGCGGGCGAAGCATTAAGCTCTCGAAATCCGAAACCTGAGCCTGAATCCGAGCAGGAATATGAAGATTATATTGATGAATATATTGAAGAAGAGCCCGAAGAACTAGACTTCGGACTTAGTATGTAGGAGGAATAATACTATGAAAAAATACTTTATCAGAAATGATTTATAACGAAAGGTGGCGAAACGGAAAAACAATATGAACCTGTGATGCCTTATGGCATCAAAAGAATTTAAAATACCAGACTATGAATTGGATAGAATTGTCCAAACTTTTATTCCCGATATAATAGCCTTCTTTGAAACAGAGGAAGGACAGAAAGAATATCAGGAATGGTTAGAACAAAAAGAAAAGAAAAAGAACAACTCTAAATAAATTAAAGGTCAGAGAGCGTAAAAACTCTCTGACCACATATTAAAATGACTTATTTACTTTACTGTTGAAATTCGGATAAGCAAAAACAAAGGTAAATCCGAACCCGTCTCCAATAGGAAGAAGGTTCGGATTATTACCGTTTGGTGCGGGCGACAGGACTTGAACCTGCACACCATCGGCACAAGAACCTAAATCTTGCGTGTCTGCCAATTCCACCACGCCCGCGTTTGACAAGCTTTATTATACACAAAATTTTCCCCGTTGTCAACGAGGTTTAATGTATACAATGTTTTGATATTATCTTACAATATCGTAATATTTCGCAAAATTCGACAAATTGTGATATAATCATTTTGGATGATTATTTTGGAGGTAGTGTGTGATGTCAAATAATCTAAAGCACGGCGCTTCGAAGCCCGTTCTTGAAGAAAAAACAATAATTGTAAAATCTAAGAATAAAAAGTCCAAAAAACCTCTTGTAATCGCGCTTGTCTGCGTCGGCGTCGCGGCTTTGGCGGCGGCAGGGGTACTGTTTTGGATGTTTATGGTAAAGCAGGCAGATTCTCCGCTTGACGAGCAGATCCTTGATGATTTGAAGAAGGACGAAAGTATTACCATTGTTAAGGTCGGAGACGACGAGTACAGCTTTAATATTGACAGCCTGAAAATAAACAAGGAAAAAGAGCTCGAAAACGGAATGAACTACAACGTTTCTATCGAGCGTTCCTCGGATATGTACGGTATTCCGTCGATGAATTACAACGTTGAGTACACCCTTGATGGAAACAAGTACAAGTATAAATCCGCTTCACCAGAGAAGAGCTCGATTGTGTTCACCGCTCTGAAAGGAATTGACCCCAAGGAAGCGAAGCCGAAGGTCACAAAGACCTATCACAACGCGAAGTTCCTCAATCAGGAGACGGATCTCGTTAAGGGCGTCGACAAAATCCGCTTTACGGTTGACGACGACGAGTACGAGGGTACGGCTGTTGTCGTTTATAAGTTCAGCGATACCGAGGGCTGGAAGTACGTCAAGGTCAGCGATGACAAGGTTAAATTTAAGAAGGGCGTTACCCATAAGGAGGACGGTCTTTATACCAATACAAACGTAAAAAATATTCTGTTTATGGGCGTTGACAGTGACAGCGGAGTCGGCCGCTCGGATTGTATGATGTTAATTTCCGTGGACAGCAACACGGGCAAGCTCAAGCAGACCTCGTTTATGCGCGACAACTGGTTTGAAATCCCCGGTCACGGCTACAACAAGCTCAACGCGGCTTACGCCCTCGGCGGTCCCGAGCTTACCTGCAAAACTATTTCGCAGACCTTCGGGATCAAGATAACCAAGTACGTGACGGTTGATTTTTCGACCTTCAAGGAGGTAATCAACGAGCTCGGCGGCGTCAACATCAAAATCAGCGACGACGAGGCGGGTTACATCAACTGGCAGCTCAGAAAGAACGGTCAGACGGGCGTAGGTCTCGTTTCGGGCGGAAACGTCACCCTCAACGGTCAGCAGGCGCTCTGGCTTTGCAGAGACAGAGGCGGCAACGGCTTCGGCGGCGACGACTTTACCCGTTCGCAGCGTCAGAGAAGGGTTATTCAGAGCCTTCTTACGACCTACAGCAACTACACGCCCGATAAGGTCTTAAAAACAATCAATGTGCTCAAGAAGCACGTGAAAACCAACCTCAGCTCGAAGGATTTTGAGTGGTTCGCGGAGCGTTCGACGAGATTCTTCGGCTTCAAGGTCACAGAGAGAACCGTCCCGCAGGACGGCGAGTGGAGCCAAGGGACATCCTCGGGAGGAGCTTGGATCGAGCAGCTCAACGATTTCCCGAAGCTCAAAAAGGATGTTCAGAAAACAATATACGAGGATTTGAAATAGTTTATAACACAGCAAAAGGTCGGACAGGATTTGTCCGACCTTTGTTTGGTGTTGTTACTATTTTCTGAGAAGCAGTCCGTTTTTGAGATCCTCTTTTGCCTGCTCTTTCATTTTGTAGTGCTGTTTTTTGCCTGTCGCGGTGGTGGGGTAGGAGTTTATCATTCTGAAATATCTCGGAACCTGATACTTTGAGAGGTTGGGGGAGTTTTTGCAGAATTCAAGAACCTCCTTGACCGTGAGTTCGTCGTCGGCGGGAATGATGTACGCCGCGACCGCTTCGCCTCTTGTTTTGTCGGGTACCGAGGTCACGATGCAGTCCTTGACTCTGTCAAAGCCGTTGATCGCTTCCTCGATTCGGGCAGGGTAAATATTTTCGCCCTTACTGATAATCATATCGTCCTTGCGTCCCGCGACGGTTACAAAGTGGTTTTTGTCCCATGTGCCGATGTCGCCCGTGTACATCCAGCCCTTGTAGAATTTTTCCTTGGTGACTTCCTTGTTGTTGATGTAGCAGTAGGTCGTTTTGGCGGGGCATTTGATGATGATTTCACCCTCGGTCTGATTGTCGCAGGGAACCATATCGTCGGATTCCGCCTTTTTGTCCTCGTAAACCTTTACGATTCTGACCTCGTCGTCGGTGCAGCTTCTGCCCGCCGAGCCCGCCATTTCGGGCAGATCCTGCGGTCTTAAAAAGGTGTTCCAGAAGCTCTCTGTCGTGCCGTAGCCGTTGAAGATGTTCGGAGTGAGCAGCTGCTGGAATCGGATACACTCCTGCTTTTCGAGCGGCGAGCCCATTGTGATTATGCCCTTCAGGGAGCTAATGTCCTTGGGGTGCTTTTCCTGCCTTGTCGCGAGAAGTCCGAGTACGGACGGCACGCCGATAAGGAAGGTAATTTTATAGTCCTGAACATAGTGGAGGGTGGTCTTGGGGTGGAAGTCTCTCATAATTACGATTTCCGCGCCCGCGTAGAGCGAGGGCGTGAGGCCGCCCGAGTGGATTCCGCCTCTGTGGAACCACGGGGTCATATTCATCGTCTTGTCATAAGGCGAGAGGGGAAAGTGCATCATTACATCGTGCGCGGAGAGAACCTCGTTGATGTTGTTGAGCGGAACGCCCTTTGGAGTTCCCGTTGTTCCCGAGGTCTGGAGTCTGAGCACCTCGTCGTAGATGTGAGGGTTGAAGTCGATCGGCGGGTTTTCCTCGCTCTGATTCTTTACAAAATCCTCGTACATTATGTGACCCTCGGGAGCCTTGTCGAATTTTTTGAGGTAGTCAGCCATAATAACGATTTTGGGCTTGTGCTCGGCGATTTCGAGCGCCTTTACGGCTGTTTTTACGATCTGACTGTCATACACATAGACCGCGGGCTTGTTGTGGTTCAGAATCTCAGCGGTTTCACCCGGGGAAAGGTTGAAGTTCGCGGGGTTTGAGATCGCTCCGAGCTTTTGCGGTGCGATGTGGGAGAAAACAAAGTAGGGAGAGTTGTAGAGCTGGTAGAAAACGATGTCGCTCTTTACAACGCCGTTGTTTTTCATCGCGTTGGCGAACTTGTTGCATTCGGCGTTGAGCTCCTTGTATGTCCATCTTTGATTTGTCGGAGGGTCAAAAACAGCGCCTTTGTCCGCAAAACGGTTGACGTTTCTCAGAAAGCCGTTAAGCCACGTGAATTCAGATTCAAAGGTTTCCTTAAACATTTTTACGTCGTATGTAAAACTCATAATTACCTCTTTCCGCGCTGTTTTCGCGCTTCTTAATATTTACCGACGATTACGCTGGAATTTTGTCCGCCGAAGCCGAAGGCGTTTGACATTGCGTATCTGATGTCAGCCTTTCGCGCCTCGTTCGCGACAAAGTCGATTCCGCAGTCGGGGATTGGATTTTCAAGATTGATTGTGGGGGGAGCGATTCCCGTTTCGACCGCCTTGATGCAGGCGATTACCTCGGTGATTCCGCCCGCGCCCATCATATGTCCCGTGGCTCCCTTGGTGGAGCTTACGAGAGGTGTGTTTTCGCCGAAAACCTCTCTTACGGCGTGGGTCTCGACCTCGTCGCCCTTAGGGGTGGAGGTTCCGTGGGCATTGACGTAGCCGATGTCCTCGGGCTTTAGTCCCGCCTCAGCGAGCGCCTGACGCATACAGGCGATCGCGCCTCGTCCCTCGGGGTGGGGAGCAGTTACGTGGTAAGCGTCGGAGGTGTTTCCGCAGGCGAGGAGCTCGCCGTAGATTTTCGCGCCGCGCTTTTTGGCGTGGGACTCGGTCTCGAGAATGAGAGCTCCGCCGCCCTCGCCGATAACAAAGCCGTCTCTCGCTTCGTCAAACGGACGCGAGGCGTGCTTTGGGTCGTCGTTGTTTCGTGAGAGAGCCTTAGCGTTCGCGAGGCTGTATATGAAGATGGGGCAGTGAGCCGACTCCGCGCCGACCGCGATCATTACGTCGGCTTTTCCCGCGCGCATTATCATCGCCGCCTGGTTGATTGCGTCGCCGCCCGATGAGCAGGCGGTTGATATCGTGTAGCTCGGTCCCTGAATGTTGTGTGCTATAGCTATATTTGCCGCGGCGATGTTTCCGAGAATCTTCGGAATAAAACGGGGTCCGACCTTTTTGTGTGAGGCTCCCGTGAGCGCTTCCTGAGTGAAGGCAATAGTGGAGATACCGCTCATAGCCGTACCCATTACGATACCCGTTCTTTCGGGCTCGATTTCAAGTCCCGACTGGGCGAGTGCTTCCTCCGCGGCTATGTACGCGTACTGCATAAACGCGTCTGTCTTTCTTACGACATCCTTTGGGAGATAGTCGCTGGGGTTAAAATCCTTGACTTCGCCCGCGATTTGAACGGCGAGCTCGCTTACGTCAAAGCTCTGGATTTTGTCAATTCCGCATTTGCCCTCAATTATGCTGTTCCAATAATTGTCAACGCCGATTCCTACCGGGGTTACGGCGCCCATTCCTGTAATTACTATCTTCTCCATTATATGACCTCCGAAAGTTACTTATTTGCATTTTGCATATTCTTATGCTATAATTGAATTATAACAAAATAAGTAAAGTTTTTCAACATTTTATTAATGCAAATAAAGGCTTTAAACCGCCATTTTGATTTACTTTGTGAATAGAGGGAAATATGGACAGTATTCAGCTAAAATGCTTTATCTCCGTCGCGCGAACTCTCAGCTTTTCGGAGGCGGCGCGCAGGAACTATGTCAGTCAGTCGACTGTCAGCCGATACATAAGGGATTTGGAAAAGGAGTTCGGGGTCAAGCTCTTTGAGCGCTCACGCAGGGAGGTCGAACTCACCAACGAGGGAAAGCTTCTTTTGCCGTACATTCAGGATGTAATTGACACTTTGAACAAGGCGACCTCGGTTGTGAGTCAGCTCAACAACGGCAGGGGAGGAAGGCTCAGGCTTGCCTACGATGCTGCCTCGGTTGATTTTCCCGTAAAATGCCTGAAGCGATTTACAAAAAGCTATCCCGACATAGCCGTCGATATGGTGAGACTTTCGGGCTCCGACATAACCTCGGCGCTTTCGAGCTCGGAGTTCGACTTTTTCTTTATGCTGCGCGATATGCTCCCCGATAATGACAACCTCAATTCTGAAATCACCTCAAAGGACAAGCTTAGTCTGCTTGTTCCCTCGGACTACGAGGTCAAGGGCAACTCGGTAGACGGAGTGAGCCTTAAAAACAGCAAATTTGTCCTTCTCTCGGAGTCGGAAAGCCCAATCCTCTATATGGAGATTATGGATATTTTCAGAACTTTCCATTTTTCGCCCGATTCCGTGACCGAGTACGACGACGCGCGTTCGGTGTTTATGGCGGTGAGTTCGGGGATGGGGATTTCGATTTTGCCGTCCCAGCTTATCGGGGGCTATTCGAATCCGTCGGTAAAGTCGCTCGACTTTAAGGGGATTGAAACCGACCTGACATATGTTCTCGCGTGGAGAAAGGACAACTCAAATCCCGCCGCTCATCTTTTCCTTAACACTGTCAAGCGTGACAGCAAGGCTGAGGACGAGGACGAGTATGTTATCTGACATTTTCTTCATTATAGTTCAGGCTTAATAAAATGACAATACGGCTCACAATGCAAAAATACGCAAAAATAAATCAGCTTATGCAGAAATTGCATAAGCTGATTTTTTAGATAATTGTTCCGCCTCCGACAACGAGCTCGCCGTCGTAAAGCACGACTGCCTGACCCTTGCAGATCGCTCTCTGCGGCTCGTCGAACACTACCTTGATAAGGTCGTCTCCAAGCTGCTCGACCGTTGCGGGCTGTTCCTTCTGGTTGTATCTGACCTTGGCGGTGACCCTCATTTTGCCCTCGATTTTTTCGCAGACTATGAGATTTATATTATCGGCGAGAAGCTCCCTTGAGAACAGGTCGTCGTTAAAGCCGAGTATTACTCTGTTGTTTTCCAAATCCTTCTCACAGACGTACATCGGCGCCGGAAGCGCGAGACCGAGTCCTTTTCGCTGACCGATCGTGTAGCGGATTATACCCTTGTGGGTTCCGAGAACATTACCGTTCTTGTCGACAAAGTCGCCGTCCTCGTATTTTTTTTTCGTATATTCCTCGATAAACTCGGCGTACTTTCCGTTAGGGACAAAGCAGATATCCTGACTGTCGCGCTTTTTCGCGTTTATAAAGCCGTTTTCCTCCGCGATTTGTCTGACCTCAGATTTGTTAAGAGAGCCGAGAGGGAAGAGGGTGTGACTAAGCTGTTCCTGAGTCAGGGAGTAGAGGACGTAGCTTTGATCCTTGCTTGAATCCGCCGCTTTTTTTAGAAGGAAACGGTTTGATTTTTCGTCGAACTCTATTCTTGCGTAATGACCCGTAACAACATAATCCATATTGAGCTCATACATCCTTCGCATAAGCCTGTCGAATTTAATGTACCTGTTGC
>JAFNSO010000042.1 GCA_017384945.1 Ruminococcus sp.
ACCGACAGCAAGGATTTTGACAGTGAGGAATACAACCTCTACAAAAACAACAGCTCTGGCAGGCAGGCTCTCAGTCTGAGAGACTGGCGAATCTCCAACGTAAATATACTAATCGCCGAGTGTTACGGGCTTATCCATAACATAAAAAGCGACGTTGTGTTCGGGATATCTCCGCAGGGAAACATCGAAAACGACTATAAAATGTTCGCCGACGTAAAAAGCTGGTGCTCAAAATACGGTTATATAGATTATATTTGTCCGCAGCTCTACTACAGTCTGCAAAACCCCGCTCTGAAATTCGAGACCGCGCTCCACAACTGGACCTCTCTCGAATATAACGACAGCGTAACCCTATACATCGGACTCGCTGGCTACAAAACAGGCACCGACAACGATTCAAACACATGGAAGCTTTCCGACAGAATCCTGCAGGAGGAGCTAAAGCTTATCCGCAAAAAGAAGCTCAAGGGATTTATGCTTTACAGCTTTTCAAATCTCGAAAGTGAAAAGGCGGCTAAGGAAGTAAGCAACCTAGTCGAAATTCTCGACTGATTCTCCCTCGCAGTAATCGTCAAAGGCTTTTGTGATTTTAACATCAATTATTTTGCCTGTTAAGTCCTCGTCCGAGTATATGTGGATCGGTGTGTAGTTCATTGTATATCCCTCGAAATATCCGCCGTCGCGCCTTCTTTCAACAAGAACAGGCTCAATCAGTCCGACCTGAGATTCAAGAAAAGCCTGTCTCAGTGAATCCGCCGCCTCAAGCATTAGCTTAGAGCGCTTATCCTTCGTTTTACTGTCGACGTGATTATCCATTTTATCTGCAAGGGTTCCCTGTCGTCTTGAATAAGGGAAAACGTGGGTTTTGCTGAATCCGACCTTTTTGACAAATTCGAGACTTTGCGAAAATTCCTCCTCGGTCTCGCCCGCAAAGCCGACCATAACGTCGGTTGTGATTGAGGAATTCTCAAAATGCTTTCTCAAATCCTCAACGATTTTCATATACTCGGCGGTATCGTACTGGCGTCTCATTCTCTTTAATGTAGCGTCGCAACCGCTTTGAAGCGAAAGATGAAACTGAGGGCAGAACTTTTTCTGCCTTGAGAAGCGTTTTATTAGACTGTCGTACATCATTTCGGGCTCAAAGGAGCCGAGCCTTACGCGCTCTATCCCCTCTGTTTCGCAGCAAATATCAACAGCGTCGGCAAGGTCAAAATCCTCTCCCTGACCGTAGGCTGAGAGGTTGATTCCTACAAGGACGACCTCCTTGTAGCCGCTTGAAGCGATTTCCTTTATTTCCTCTCTCAGCTCCTCGGGGTTCTTACTTCTTACCCTTCCTCTCGAATAAGGAATGATACAGTAGGAGCAAAAACGGTTGCAGCCGTCCTCAATTTTAACAAAGGCTCTTGTGTGACCGTCAAAGCTCTTTACCGAAAGGCTCTCGTATTCCGCGTTTTTATTGTCGTGAGGCTCTATATCAATAATCTTTGAGCGTGTAAGCCGAAACTCGTCGAGCTTAGCTATCAGGTTTGCTCTGCGCTTGTTTCCGAGCACAATGTCACAGCCCTCAAAGTCCGAAACCCTGTCGGGAAAAGCCTGCGGCATACAGCCCGTCAGGACAATGATACCGTTCGGGTTATTTCGGCGGGCTTTGTGGATAAGCTTTCTGTTTTTCGCGTCGGAAACCGCAGTTACCGTGCAGGTGTTTATTATTGTGATATCAGCCTTGTTTTTATCCTCGGATTTTGTATAGCCGTTCTGAGTGAGCATATCGCTCATTGTCTGCGATTCATACTGGTTAACCTTGCAGCCGAGGGTTATTATATTAAAATTCATAATCTCACCGTTTACAGAATAATAATCGAAAACCGGTTCAATCCGAACCGGCTCGTTTATTATGTATTCTTATCTACCTGATGGAAGGTTTTGAGGTTGCCTGTTTTTTCGGAACGCTTGTCGAGCTCCTTTAAAACCTCGTCAAGCTCGATCCCCTGCTGAACCATCATAACCATAAGATGATACATCAAATCGGCAATCTCGTAGACAGTCTCGCCGTTGTCGTTGTTCTTCGCGGCGATAATCGTCTCGCTGCACTCCTCGCCCACCTTTTTCAGAATCTTATCGAGACCCTTCTCAAAAAGATAACAGGTGTAGGAGCCTTCCTTTTTGTTTTCTTTTCTGTTCAAAACAGTTTCGTATAAAGCGTAAAGCACCTTATCGTCCATAAAATCACCCTTATTTTATTTGTGTAAAGAAGCAGGAGTGGTTGCCCGTGTGGCAGGCGGCTCCTGTCTGTTCTACCGTAATCAGTAGTGTGTCGTCGTCACAATCCGAGAACATCTCGACTACCTTCTGAAAATGACCAGAGGTAGCTCCCTTGTTCCAAAGCTCCTGGCGGCTTCTTGACCAAAACCACGTGTAGCCTGTCTCAAGCGTCTTTTCAAGCGATTCTTTGTTCATATACGCGAGCATAAGCACCTCGCCTGTGCTCTTTTCCTGAATGATTGCAGGGATAAGCTCGCTTTTAACAAAAAACTTGTCCAAATTCATATATCGGTCACCTTTTGCGCCGCCTGAATAGCCATAGCGAGGTCGAGATTACCCGAGTAAATCGCCTTGCCCGTAATAGCGCCGTAAACGTTGAGATCATTGAGGTTGATAATATCCTTGATATTTGACACACCGCCGCTCGCGATAATGTCACAGGTCACGTTATGCGCGAGGTGGTCGAGCTGCACGAGGTTAGGACCTCCGAGTGTTCCGTCGGTGTTGATATCGGTAAAAATAATCGTCTTGACGCCGATTTGCTCCATCTGCTTCGCAAGATCGATGTAATTGAGCTCGGATTTATCAGTCCAGCCCTCGGCGCAGACCATACCGTCCTTGGCGTCGATTCCGACGACAATCTTATCGGAAAAGTTGTTGACCGCGTCGATTACAAAGCGCTGGTTTTTAACAGCCGCGGAGCCGAGAATGACTCGGTCGATTCCGTGGTCAAGATAATACTCGATCGTATCCATATTGCGGATTCCTCCGCCCACCTCAACCTTAATATCTGTGTTCTTCGCGACGTCTATGATAAGCTCGGAATTTTGTCTTTTTCCGTCCTTAGCGCCGTCGAGGTCAATCATATGCATCCATTTGGCTCCCGCCTTTACAAAGCCGCTCGCGACCTCATAGGGATCGTCGGCAACCTTGGATACGGTGGAATAATCTCCCTTGAAAAGTCGGACGCAGTTTCCGTCTTTAATATCTATTGCAGGTAAAATAATCATTACAATACTCCTTTTGTGGACAGCGGTTTGCCTGTGTCGGTCAGCTTAACCGCCTGTTTGAGAGAATGAGCGACAGCCTTGTAAATAGCCTCGATAATGTGGTGTGAGTTCGAGCCGTACATACTCTTTACGTGCATTGTGATTCCCGCGTTAAATGCAAAGGCTCTCATAAACTCAACGGTCATCGCCGAGGTGTAATCACCGCACTTTTCCTGCGGAAAATTAGCGTCAAAAACCAAAAACGGTCTTCCGCTTATATCGAGCGACACAAACGCCAGAGCCTCGTCCATCGGAATGTAAAAGCTCGCGTAACGCTCGATTGAGCTTTTGTCGCCGAGAGCCTTCGCAAAAGCCATTCCGAGAACTATTCCCGTGTCCTCAATTGTGTGGTGGTCGTCGACCTCGAGGTCTCCCTTGACCTTAACCTTTAGTCCGAAGCCGCCGTGAACGGCAAGAGCGGTCAGCATATGGTCAAAAAAGCCAACTCCCGTGTTGATTTCCACCTCTCCGCCGTCGAGGTTAAGGCTGAGAGCGATATCCGTCTCACGGGTTTTTCTTGTCAAGCTTGCTGTGCGCATAATCACATCTCCGAAAAATAAGTCTCAATTGCAGAAATGAGCGCCGAAACCTCATCCTCGGTACCCGCTGTTATACGGATATAGCCGCCCATACATCTGATGACAATTGATTTGGATTTAAGATACTCCCACAATTCCTTTGAAAATGAGGTTTTTACAAAAACAAAGTTGGTTTTTGTGGGGTAAACTGTAAAGTCATCAACCGATTCGCTGATTCTCAATAATTCATTATACAGCTTTTTGGTGTTTTGAACAATAGTTTTTAAACGATTTTTTAAAAATTCTTTGTTTTTGTACAGCTCGGTTCCGATTGCCTGCGAAAGGCTGTTGACATTATAGGGAGATTTCACCGCCATTATTGCCTTGGTAATACTCTCGTTCGCGACAGCGAAGCCGAGTCTAAGAGCCGCGCTGCCAATCGCCTTTGACGCTGTTCTGAACACAACAAGATTATCGTAGTCGTTAACCTCACAAAGCAGGCTGTTTTCCTCACCCCAGAAGTCCATATACGCTTCGTCAAGAATTACAAGCGCGTCAACGCTGGTTACAAGCTTCCTTGCGTCAGAAGCCGAAATACCCTGACCCGTCGGGTTGCAGGGGTTCGAGAACAGAACGAGGCTTATGTTTTCAGATTTTACGGTTTCTATAAGTTTGTCAACATCAATATTGAGGTCATCATTCTTTAAATATGAAACGCAGGGATTCTCGCTGATTGAGCTGTAGAACTCATACATACTGAAATCGGGCGCTGCGACAAGCATTTTGTCACCCTTTTTCATAAAAGCCGATTCTAAAAGGAAAATAAGCTCGTCCGAGCCGTTTCCGACCGAAACGTTTTTATAATCTATTCCGTAGAACGACGAAAAGGACTTGCGAAGCTCCAGACACAGAGGGTCGGGATAACGGTTAAAGCTTACCGATGACACGGCGCGATTAACCATGTTCATAAAATCCTCATTGTAGTTAAACGGGCACTCGTTCGCGTCGAGACGTATATCATATGTACCCGAAATCGGCTCGTACGGAACGAGGTTTTTTATTTTATCATTAAGCTGATAGGACATTTTAATCACCGAATCTTACTTTAATTGAATTGGCGTGAGCGGTCAGACCCTCGGTCTCGGCAAATCTCACGATATCAGCCGAATCAGCCCTGAGAGCTTCCTCGGTGTAATAAATAAAGCTCGATTTTTTCACGAAGCTGTCAACCGAAAGCGGGCTGAAAAATCTCGCGGTGCCGCTTGTCGGAAGAACGTGGTTCGGACCCGCGAAGTAATCGCCCAGCGGTTCGGGACTGTAGTTTCCGAGGAAAACCGAACCCGCGTTATCGAGCTTACCGACATATTCCATCGGGTTCTCACAGCAGACCTCAAGGTGCTCGGGTGCAAGCTCATTCGCGAACACGACCGCCTGCTCCATATCCGAGCAAACGATTATTGCTCCGTAGTTTTTCAGGGATTCCTCGATAATCTCCCTGCGCTCAAGCTTCGCGCACTGGATTTCAAGCTCCTTCTTTACCTGCTCGGCAAGGGGCTCGTAATCTGTGAGCAGAATTGAGGAGGCGAGCCTGTCATGCTCCGCCTGACTCATAAGGTCGGCGGCGAGGAATTTCGGGTCGGCGCTTTTGTCGGCGACAATCAGAATCTCGCTCGGACCCGCGATCATATCAATATCAACAATACCGTATAAAAGCTTTTTAGCGGTAGCTACAAAAATGTTTCCGGGGCCGACAATTTTGTCGACCTTGGGAACCTGTTCTGTTCCGTAAGCGAGAGCTCCTACAGCCTGAGCTCCGCCCATAAGGAAGATCCTGTCCACACCCGCGATTTTTGCCGCGGCGATGATGTCGGGATTAGGCTTACCGTCCTTTGACGGAGGGGTTGTCATTACGATTTCCTTACAGCCCGCGAGCTTTGCGGGAATGGCGTTCATAAGCACCGACGAAGGATAAGCCGCAGTGCCTCCGGGAACATAAAGTCCGACTCTTTCGAGCCCTCTTACTCTCTGACCCATTATAACGCCGTTTTCCTTTGTGGTGAGCCACGACTGCTGAATCTGGCGCTTGTGGAAATCCTCAATGTTTTCCGCGGCTTTTCTGACCGTTTCTATGTAAGAGGGGTCGCAGTTCGCGATAATGCTGTCTATTTCATCCGAGGAAATCTCCACCTTCTCGGGAGCCTTTCCGTCAAATTTTAAAGTATAATCATAAACGGCTTTGTCACCGTTAGCCTTTACGTTGTCAAGAATATCGCGCACAATACCCGAAACATCCTTCGCTCCGCTGTTGGAGCGCTCCTTTAATGTTTCAATGAACTTGTACTCGTCCCTGCCGTTTGCTATAACCGTAGTAATCATTTTACTTCAGCCTCCATTTTTCCGACTAATTCCTCGATTTCGTTTTTTCTGAGCTTAAGACTCGCGGTGTTAGCGATTAAACGAGCGGAAATTGTCGTAACATCCTCTATAACTTCAAGATTATTAGCCTTGAGCGTTGAGCCCGTCTCGACGATATCGACAATACCGTCAGACAGTCCGACAAGCGGGGCGAGCTCAACGGAGCCCTCAATCTTGATTACTCTTACGTCCATATTTTTGCCTTCAAAAAACTGGCGGGTGACATTCGGGTACTTGGTAGCGATTGTCTTTGCGCCGTAGCCGTGATAGAAATCATGACCCTTTTTGCAGGCGAGGGCAAATTTGCACCTTCCGAAGCCCAAATCAAGCAGCTCATAAAATGAGGTTCCGTTCTCAAGGATCGTATCCTTGCCGACAACTCCGAGATCGCAAACACCGTGTTCGACGTATGTGATTACATCAGCCGCCTTCGCGAGAACGACCTCAAACTTTCCGTCTCCGATTGACAGAATGAGCCTTCTGCCCTTGTTATGTATCTCCTCACACTCGTAACCGAGCTTTTCAAAAAGCTCGACGGTGGATTTTTCCAGTCTGCCCTTTGTCAGAGCTATTCTAAGCGGTTTCATCTTTTATCACCATAAATTTCAAACTTTTTGATCCCGAGCTTTTTCGCGAACTCACGCGCCTCATTTTCGTCGGACAAATCCGAGAACTGAGCCTTTACTCCGCTTTCAACGAGAGAGGCGGTATAAGCGATAGCGTCCATTATATCGCTCTCATTTTCCGCGAAAACAAGTGTCTCGGGAATATTGCTCTTTGAGCGCATACGCGCCTGCTCTGCTATGTAGTTGATGTCTATGGCAAAGCCCGAGGCGCCTGTGGGACAGTCGAACGCGTCAAAAATTTTGTCGTAGCGTCCGCCCGAAAGAATGGCGTCGCCGTAGCCGAGGATATATCCGGAAAATACGATTCCGCTGTAGTAGTCGTTGCGCTTTACAAGGCCTAAATCGACGATAATCTTGTCTCCGAGATTGAGCTTTTCAAGATGCTCGTACAGGCTTTTGAGATAATCAAGCGCTTTTAAAGCCTCTGAGGACTTGATTATTTTCTCCGCCTTGTCGAAAACCTCTCTTCCGCCGAAAAGCGACGGGAGCCTTCTGATAGCGGTAACGGTGTCGTTTTGCTCGAGCTTGTCGAGAATATCGTTGAGAGCGGAATAGTTCTTGTTTTCGATGAATATGCGGATATTCTCCTTTATGTCGTTTTTGACGTCAAGAGAATCCGCGAGAGCGTTAAACAGCATTGAATGACCGACCTCGATTCTGAAATCGGTCGATACGGTCTGCATACACTGGATAGCGGTGGTGATAATCTCGAGATCGGCTCTCTTGCCCTTTGAGCCGATGAGCTCAACGCCCATCTGCATAATCTCGTTGTATCTGCCCGTGAGACTGCGGTTGTTGCGGTACACCGACTGATTGTAGTACAGACGGACGGGCAGAACCTCGTTTTGCATACGAGTAGCGACGAGCCTCGCGATCGGCAGCGTCGAGTCGGGTCGTACCGCGACTATTCTGCCTGTGTTATCCGTTGTTTTGAACATTGATTCCTGCTCGATTCTGCTTGATTCCATAGAAAACAAATCGTAGTATTCAAGCGCGGGTGTGATTACCTGATGAAACTGGTGGTTTTCAAAAACCTTTTTAATTTTTTTGCATACGTAATTTACCGCGGTGCACTCCTTGAACAAATAGTCCTTTGTGCCCTCGGGAGTTATTTTTAAGTTTTTCTTCATAAAATTACCTTTAAACCTTTCGCTTTAGCGTGCTAATATACTAACATACTAAATCGAATTTGTCAACTTTCTTCTTCCTCGTCGCCTTCATCCTTAGTTTTGAGTTTCAGATTAGGCTTTATTTTCGGCTTTGCCTTTACATTTGTTAGGGTTCCCGATTTAATAACATCCATCTCGATGACACGCTGAGCGTTTTCGCCCTTCATTTCAATTCTGGACTTTGCTTTTCTGCCGATAAGCGTGTAAATCGCGGCGAAAATCGGCGTACCGATAATCATACCGCCTATTCCGAAGATACCGCCCGCGACGAGTACCGAGAACAGCGACCAGAAGCCTATCAAGCCTACCTGCGAGCCGACAATCTTAGGACCGATGATGTTACCGTCGATCTGTTGAAGAATGAAAATCATTACAACAAATTCAAGGCAATAAACAGGGTCGGTCATAAAAAGAAGCAGCGCGCTCGGAATACCTCCGATAAACGGTCCGAAAAACGGAACGAGGTTACATACGCCGACGATAACACTGATCAGCGGAGCGAACGGAAGATGCAGAATTGTCATACAGACAAATACCATCAATCCGATAATAGTTGAGTCAAGAACCTTTCCGACAATAAATTTACCGCATTTGTCGTCGGAAACGTCAATAATCTCATAAATAGTCGGCATCCATTTGGTCGGCAAAAACGCAGCTCCCAAACGCTTCATCTGAGCAAAAAGGAAGTCCTTTGAGCCGAGCATATAAATGGATATGATAAACGCCATGATCCAGTTGTAGAAGAAGCCCGCTGTGCTGACCGCCGCGCCGTAAACATTTCCGAGGTTGTTCAGGTTAGCAAGCGACTTAATCAAATCTGTGATAACCTTATTAAAGCTATCGAATATTTTTACGTCGATTGAAAAACGCTCGGAGAGCCAGCTGAGAAGCGACGAAGCGCCTTCCCTAAAGGCTTTGACGTAAGAAGGAACGCTGCTGACGAGCTTGCTGATATTCTCAAACAGCTGAGGAATCAGAATAGCGATAAAGTAAGACAGTATTCCGAAGAACAAAAGGTATGTCAGGGCAAGCGCCAGCGGACGCTTGATTTTTTGAAACCAGCCCGCCTTTATCTTTCCGAAGGCCTTTTTTTCAAAAAAGCGAAACGGAAAGTTAAGCACATAGGCTATTCCGAAGCCGTACAAAAAAGGCGTAAGAACAGCTAAAAGGGTGGAAAACGCCCCAAGGATGTAATCTATTCTGTTCATTACAAAAAGAAGCGCGAACGCGAATAGAATACAAAGGAATACTCCTCCGAGATTGTTAAATTTTTTCTTCATATTTATACCCCTTTCTGTTCAGATTAACGCTTTAAAACAGCGACATCTGAGCGCTGTCGGGAAGGTCGCCCGTAGCTCCGCATTCCTTCAGCGCGTCGATAACAGATTTTGAAGCCTTGGTTTTCATCTGCATATCCTCAAGCGAAAGGTACTCTCCCTTCTTCCCCGCCTCGGCGAGTCCGATTGCTGCGCTCTCTCCGATGCCGGGGAGCACTGAGAACGGAAGTCTGATTTTACCGTCCTCAATTTTGAAGAGGTTCGCCTCGGATTTATAAATATCTATCGGTAATACCTCTACGCCTCTGGCGAGCATTTCATTCACCTTGATAAACGTGTCAAGCTCCGCGTTGTCCTTGGCTGACGCGTCGTAGCCCATAGCCTTAATGTTTTTGATTTTTTCCTTGACGGCTTCTCTGCCCTTCATAACCGTCAGTCCGTCGAAGCTGTCGTGACGAACGGTAAAGTAGGCGGCGTAGAACTCAACGGGACGGTGAACCTTGTACCAGCCGTAGCGAAGAGCCGAAATCATATAAGCCGCGGCGTGAGCCTTCGGGAACATATACTTGATTTTGAGACAGGAATCAACGTACCACTGAGGAACGTCGTGTTCCTTGAACGCCTTGTAGTGCTCGTCATTGAAGAGCTTTGAGGCGTTTCCCTTACGTGTGATTTCCATGATTTTGAACGCCATACTCGGGTCGAGACCCTTGTGCATCAAGTAGGTCATAATCGAGTCACGCGTTCCGATAACCTCAGAAATCGTGCAGGTGCCGTTGTTAATAAGATCCTGCGCGTTTCCGTTCCATACATCCGTACCGTGGGAAAGGCCTGAAATCTGGAGCAGATCGGAAAAGGTCTTGGGCTTTGCCTCGGAAATCATTTTCAGAGTAAACGGGGTTCCGCACTCGGGAAGAAACAGAGTGCCGAGCTCGCAGTCAATGTCCTCAGGTGTAACTCCGAGAGCCTTCGGGGACTCAAACAGGGACATAACCTCAGGGTCGCTCATACTGACCTTCATAACGGGTATTCCCGTAAATTCTTCAAGATAATGGTAAATAGTCGGCGAGTCGTGGCCGAGCTCGTCCAGCTTTGTGATTGTATCGTGAATCGAATGGAAGTCGAAGTGAGTGGTTACATTCAGGTTTTTCATATCGTTTGCGGGATGCTGAACGGGACAAAAATCATAAATAGTATGCCCTTTGGGAACAACTACCATTCCTCCGGGGTGCTGACCCGTAGTGCGCTTGACGTCGGTACATCCGAAAGCAAGGCGTTTTTCCTCAGCTTTGTTGTATACCTTTTGTCTTTCCTCCGCGAATTTGCGGACGTAGCCAATAGCGGTTTTGTCCGCTACGGTTGAAATCGTACCCGCCTTGAATACGTGGTCGTGGCCGAACAGCTCCTCTGTGTATCGGTGAGCCTTTGACTGATACTCTCCGCTGAAATTGAGGTCGATATCGGGAACCTTGTCGCCCTTGAAGCCGAGGAAGGTCTCAAACGGGATTTCGTGGCCGTCGCGGTCGAGCTCCGCCCCGCATTCGGGGCATTTTTTCGGCGGCATATCAAAGCCTGAGCCGTACTCGCCGTGCTCAAAAAACTCGCTCCACTGACAATTCGGACAGACATAATGCGGGCACAAAGGGTTTACCTCGGAGATACCCGACATCGTGGCGACGAAGGACGAGCCTACGCTTCCTCGGGAGCCGACAAGATATCCGTGAGCCTCGCTGTCCGCGACAAGCTTTTGCGCGGTCATATAAAGTACGGAATAACCGTAGGTTGTGATTGAGTTGAGTTCCTTTTCAAGACGCTTCGCAACTATATCGGGGACGGGGTCGCCGTATTTTTTCTTGGCTCTCTCCCACGTGATATCGACGAGCTGCTGCTCCGCTCCCTCGATGAACGGCGGGAAGTTGCCGTCGGGAATCGGTTGGATAGCCTCAATACTGTCGGCGATTTTATTTGTGTTCTCGACAACGATCTCGTACGCCTTATCCTTTCCGAGATACTCAAATTCCTTAAGCATTTCGGCGGTTGTGCGGTAGTAAAGCGGCGGCTGATTGACCGCGTCCTCGAAACCTACCTGCAAAATCATTCTGTATTCAGCGTCGTAGGGCTCCATAAAGTGAACGTCACAGGTCGCGACGACGGGAATATTAAGCTCCTCGCCAAGCTTTACGACCTGTCTGTTTATATCTCTTATATCCTCCTCGGATTTAACGATCCCGTTGCGAATCATAAACTCGTTGTTGCCGACGGGCTGGATTTCGAGATAATCGTGGAATTTGGCAATCTTTCGGATTTCCTCCTTGGATTTACCGCCCATAATAGCTCTGATAAGCTGTCCCGCCTCGCAGGCTGAGCCGAGGATAAGACCCTCTCTGTGCTTAACAAGCTCCGATTTCGGGATTCTGGGCTTTTTATAAAAATACTCAAGGTGACTTTTTGAAATCAGCTTATACAGATTTTTAAGTCCCGTAAGATTTTTTACAAGTATAATCTCATGATAGGTAGGGAGCTTTTTAAAATCCCCGCCTACAATTTTTGTATTAATGAGACCCGCTTCCTTGATGTTGTACTCTTCCTTCAAGCGTCTGCAAAGCTCAATGAAAATACTAGCGAGCATTTCAGCGTCGTCAGTCGCTCTGTGGTGATTGAAGTTTCCGAGACGCATATACTTTGCTACGGTGTCAAGCTTTACGTTTTTGATATCACTCAGAATCGAACGGCAGATAGCAACGGTATCAATAGATGTACAGTTGTACTCGACGCCCATATTTTCACACGCGACGCGGATAAAGCCCGTGTCAAACGGCGCGTTGTGAGCTACAAGGATGTTTCCGCCGGCAAAGTCAAGGAAAGCGGAAACCGCCTCAGACTGCGACGGAGCGTCCTTTACCATTGCGTCTGTGATACCAGTAAGCTGAGTGATTTTTGCGGGGATAGGCATTTCGGGATTAGCGAAGGTCGAAAATGTGTCGACAATCTCGCCGTTAACGACCTTAACCGCGCCGATTTCGGTGATTTTATCCCTGCGGGCGGACAAGCCCGTTGTCTCTATATCAAAGCAGATAAAGGTTCCGTCTAGGCTTTCGTTCTGCTCGCCCGAAACCGCTTCAACCAAATCATCAATAAAATACGCTTCCGTTCCGTAAAGAACCTTTATTGTTTCGCCGTTTTTGTTGAGCTTTTTGGCTGTATTCATCGCCTCGGGAAATGCCTGCGCTACGCCGTGGTCGGTGATTGCGACAGCCTTGTGCCCCCAGCTAGCGGCTCTTTCAATC
>JAFNSO010000043.1 GCA_017384945.1 Ruminococcus sp.
AATTTTTTTAAAAAAGTTTATTTTTGTGAAATTTTAGTGACAATTTTCCGACAAGGTATTGAATTCTTTTTCCGGTTGATTTATAATAATAAATGGAGTCGGCAATTTTTCGGTAAGATTGCCGCTCTTTTTTCTTTTTCGGAAATATAATAACACATAAAAAGGCAACATCCGCTGTATTTTTCGTACAGCGGATGTTGCTTTTTTCAGGAAAAATTTGATATGAGTCGGAAAAATGAGATGAAATAATCTATAATTTTAAAACTTCTAAATAACCTTAACCTTTAATTTGAGCCACTTGCCGTTCACCCGGACTCCGAGGGTGGTTTTCCCTCGCTTTTTTGCTTTGACCTTGACGTAGTTTTTGCTTTTCTTGCTGATAATCTTTGCTTTTTTTGTATTTTTAAATTTCAGCTTGTAAAGCGGCGCCTTGTCAAAAATCCAAATCTTTTTTGTTTTTCCTTTTTTGATTTTCACCGAGCTTTTTTGAAGCTTCGGGTTTGAGATAACCTTGAGTGTAAAGAAGCATTTGTACTTGCCGACCTTCGCGGTGATCCGTACAAAGCCTCTTTTAAGAGTGGTAACCACGCCATTTTTGCTGACCTTGGCTACCTTAGCATTAGAGGAAGTAAATTTAACCTTTTTCCCGCCGCTGTTAATAACATACAGGACGAGTGTTTTTCCCGCGCTCATCGTGCCCGTCATGAGGTTGAGACGAGGCCTTGCCGCGGACGCGTTCGCTATGTCTTTTTCCGTGTTTGTCGGACGCGCCGAGGTGGGTAATTCCGTCGGATCGGTTCTCGGCGGGGCGTAAGTCGGCAACACAGTCGGAGCCATGGTGACGGGCTCGACCTCAGTCGGACGGTCGGTATGTCTCGTCGGCCTTGTATGTTCCTCATTCGGCTCCGTTGCTTCGGGAGCCTGTGTCGCGGGAGCAACCGTCGCGGGCTCAGTCGGGTCCGTAGCGGGATCTTCCCACCATGGATCGGTATCGCCCGGATCGTCTACTCCCCCGGGAGGATTTTCCGGGTTATTGTCTTCGGGACAACCCGGATTGTCGTCACCGGGAAAGCTCGGGTCATCCCACGGAGCGTAAGTTTCGTCGGGAGTCGAGCATTCCTCGGGAGTCGAGCATTCCTCGGGAGTCGCCTCGTCAATTGTCGCCGAGACACGGGTCACCTTGAAGGGAGATTCAGTTTCAAGCGCGAATGCGCCGAGCGGGAACATTCCCGCCAAAAAAGTCCACACTATCAAAACGCAGATAAGCTTTTTCAATCGTCTCCCTCCTTTTCAAGCGAGCACGCCGTATTGAGCAATTCTTCCTTTGAGACAAAGCCCGACATCTCAAAGACATATCCGTCCTTTTCCCATATAAGCACCACGGAGTCGTCCTCGGTCTGGACAACGAAGTCGATGCCGCCGAAGCGTTCCTTGTCCATTGACTTGAGGTCAAAAGCCGATTTGTAGGCGCTCTTTGTGAATTGCTCGAGGCTTATGAAGAGCTCTCCCTTTGAAAAGACTCTGTAGGCGTGGAAGTCGTCGCCGCCCTTGTCTGTGAGGGTGTAGCCCTTCGGAATTGAAGTCGGAGAGTATAAGCTTTTGAGGGTTTTGGGAGCGTTTGTGTCGTTTTCGGTGTTGTACTCAATAACCCTGTAGTCTCCCCTCTCGACGAAGAACGACAGGATTGTTTCCCTTATCGCTCCGACCGAGAGCGCGGACAAAAGCACGATCAATGCCGCCGCGAAAACGGTTATAACCTTGCGGGATTTTGTAAGAGTGAGCTTGCCGTAGAGCGAGGTCTGAGAGCCTATGAGCTTTTTCATTTTTTTGTCAAAAGCCTTCGAGGGGACAAAGCTCTCCTCCGCCGCTGAATCCAGCATTTTGTTTTCATAGATTTCAAGCGCGCTCACAAGCATATCCCGTGAAATCACTTTATCCATAGACCTCACCTCCCAAAAGTTTTTTCAGCGCCGAGCGGGCTCTTTCGAGCCGCTTGCGCACATTTGACCGCGAGATTCCGAGCGACGAGGCGATTTCCTTATCGCTCAGATTGTGCAGAAAACGCAAAAGCATAACCTCACGGTAACGCTCGGGCAGAAGAGCGATTTTCTCGGCGACAAGCTCAGCGGTGAGCTTTGTTTCCACGTCGGAGATCACGTCGGAATCGTCGATTTGCTCCTCGTCGAGAGACATTACCGTCTGCCTGTTGTTTTTTCTGTACATTGTTTTCGCCACATTTACCGTCACAATCACCACATAGCCTCTGGTACGGGGGCTGTCGGGCGACTCGAGCTTGTCGGTGTTCTGAATAATACGCATAAAGGCGTCGTGAACGGCGTCCTCGGCAAGCGCTGCGTCGCCGAGAATTTCAAACGCCTGCGTAAACATCAGGTTTTTGTAGCGGATATAAATTTGTTCAATGAGACTCTTGTCGTTTTTATCGGCAAGAGCGAGGTAAAATGCCAGCATAATTTCCTCTGTTTTCGACTTCTATACATATAACTCCGCAAGGGAGCGTTTTGTGACACTGTTTTTTAGAATTTTTTAAAAATTTTTTCTATAAAAGGGCTGCCGCAATCGACAGCCCGTAAATCAGTTGAATTTATAAATCTTTCTCGCGATTCTGTAAAGGATAATTCCGAGCTTTCTGCCGGGGTAGCTTTGCAGGCAGGCAAAGCTCCAGATGCAGTGCCATCTGATGTGCTTATAGAGCTTTTCATCCTTGTTTCTGAGGTACTGCCACAAATCCTTTCGCTTCTCGTCCTTGTCCTCGTAATCGCACAGCTCGCAGAAGATTCCCGAAATGGTCATCATCATCGCGAGGTATTTTTTCATATATTTGCCGAGCTTCTTTGAGACGGCGTAAACATCCTCGATTTTGTGCGCGTCGATCATAGCCTTTGTGACACGAAGCTGCTGGTCGATACGCGACGCCATAATACTCTCGTTGACGCTCTGATCTTCTCTGCCAATAAAATAGCGGTAGAGGTCAACGTCCATATAATAAATGCTCTTTACATACGGGAGCGGAGTGAATACGAAGATGTTGTCGACATAGAAGGTGTGCTTCGGGAGGGTCACGCCGCACTTGCGCAGCATTTCGGTTCTGTAGATAACAGAGTGCATCAAAAGGCACTGCGAGACCGAAAATCCTTTGATATCGTCCCATGTAAACACAACGTTCTCGGGGAACACGTTGCGAAGGTGCATTGTGTGCTGAGTGTTGTCCTCAACGTGCTCGTATACGTAGTTGCAGACCATCATATCGAGCTTCTGCTCGCTGAGCTCCTTGAGCTTGACCATAACCTTTTGCAGGGCGTCGGTGTCGAGCCAGTCGTCGCTGTCGACAACCTTGTAATACATTCCCGTCGCGTTGCGCAGACCCTGGTTTACGCCCTCGCCGTGGCCTCCGTTCTCCTGGTGGATCACCTTGACGATGTTGGGGTACTTTTCGGCGTAACGGTCGCAGATTTCAGGCGTGCTGTCTTTAGTCGAGCCGTCGTCAACGAGAATGATCTCGGCATCTTCTCCGACCGAAAGAAGCGTGCTTATGCAATGGTCCATATATTCCGCGGAGTTGTAGCAGGGTACCGCGAATGTTATTAGCTTATCCATAACGTCCTCCAACTAAATATCCTAAAGCCCATTATAGCATAAAAGAGCGAATAATATCAAGCTTTCTTTGGATTTTTGACTGATTTTGCCGACAATTATGCTTTTCCAAGCTCAATATTGCGCTTGTAGGCGGCTTTTACAGCTCTGTCGACGACGTTTTCGAGCTCGTCCGACTCGAGCGACTTTACGCCCTCAATCGTACTTCCTCCGGGTGAGCAGACGTTCTTGATCAGAATATCGGGATCCTCGCCGCTTTCGGAAAGCAGCTTCGCCGCGCCTATCACCGTCTGAGCCGCGAGAGCGAGAGCGGTCTTTGAGTCGATACCGCAGTCCTTGCCGCCCTGAGCCAGTCCCTTGATGAACATATACACAAAGGCGGGACCGCAGCCCGACAGCGAGCAGCCCGCGTCCATAAGGCTTTCGTCGATTTTCGTCAGCTTGCCCGCGAATTTCATATTTTCGGTAAAGAAGTCGACCTCGTCCGCGCTCAGATTTTCCGAGGGTGAGTAAAGCACCTCTCCCTCGCCGACGAGCACAGGGGTATTGGGCATAATACGAATCACCTTGTAGTCGCCGCCCGCCATTCTTCTTATTGTCTCAATCGAGATCCCCGCCGCCATTGTGACGAGGATAACGTCCTCTCTTGCCTTCAAATCCTCGGAAATCGAGGAAAGCATATCAGCCATCATCTGCGGCTTTACGCCGAGGAATATGTATTTGCAGGACTCCGCTATCGCTTTGTTATCGCCTGTTTTAACGCCGAGCTTTTCGGCGAGCGTCTGAGCCTTCTCCGCAAAAAAATCGGCGAGAAGGACGCTTTTTGTGCTCTTGCTCACGGCGGTCGCTAGGGCTCCGCCCATATTGCCTGTTCCTATAAATCCGAAATCATTCATCTGATATTACCGTTTCCCTTGACAATGTATTTGTATGTTGTAAGCTCCTGCAAGCCCATGGGACCTCTGGCGTGGAGCTTCTGGGTCGAGATACCCATTTCGCAGCCGAGTCCGAATTCTCCGCCGTCGGTAAAGCGCGTGCTGGCGTTTACGTAAACCGAGGAGCTGTCGATGCTCTTGGTGAACTTATCGGCGGCAACGCTGTCGCCCGTGACGATCGCCTCGCTGTGACCCGTTGAGTGGGTGTTGATGTGAGCGATAGCCTCGTCGACGTCCTTTACGATTTTTACCGCGAGGATGTAATCGAGAAACTCTGTGTCAAAGTCGTTCTCGCCCGCGGGAGTGCCGTCGATGATTTTGATTGCCTTTTCGTCAAGACGAAGCTCGACGGGGTTTTCATCTCTGTCGTCGACGAGAGCTTTCTTGAGCATAGGCAGGAATCTCGGAGCGATATCCTCGGCGACAACAAGAACCTCCTCGGCGTTGCAGACCGAAGGACGGCTTGTCTTGGCGTTGTTTACGATTTTGACCGCCATATCAAGGTCGGCGGCGCTGTCGACGTAGATGTGGCAAATTCCGGTTCCCGTCTGGATACAGGGAACGGTCGCGTTCTCTACGCAGGCGGTGATCAAGCCCTTGCCTCCTCTGGGTATGAGCAAATCGACGTAGCCGTCGGCTGTCATAAGCTCGTTAGCGCTCTGACGGGTCGTGTCCTCGACGAGAAGTACGAAGTCGCGGCTCAGTCCGATGCTCTGCAAGCCGTCGCCGAGCGCGTCAACGATCGCGCGGGCGCTGGCGTGAGCCTCTTTTCCGCAGCGCAAAACACATACGTTGCCGCTTTTCAGAGCGAGCGCCGCGGCGTCGGAGGTGACGTTCGGACGGCTCTCGTATATGATCGCGACTACACCGAGAGCAACGGCGGTTTTCTCAATAACGAGACCTCCGGGTCTCTCAACTCTCGCGAGCACCTTTCCGACGGGCGACGGAAGCATCGCAACGTCGCGAACTCCCTGAGCCATTCCCTCTATTCTTTCCTTGCTCAGGGAAAGTCGGTCAATCATTACCGAGCTGACCCTTGAACGGGCGTTTTCAATATCCTTTTTATTCTCTTCGAGAATTTTATCGCTGTTTTTTACCAGCGCGTCCGCCATAGCGTAAAGCGCCTCGTTAATCTGCTCGACGGGCACCAAATTGAGCTCCGCCTTTGCGTTTTTTGCTTTAATAAGCAGTTCCTTAGTTGTCATTTTTCCTCCTTACGAAGCGCGTGCAAACCGCGTCTCCTTCTAAAATATCGTACAGAATCTCGGGATTCTTGCCATTCGCGACAACCATCTCGATTCCCGCGTCCATCATCATCTTTGCGGCGTTGATTTTTGTAATCATACCGCCCGTTCCGAGTACCGAGCCTCGGTTGCCCGCGAGACGCTCGATTTCCTCGGTAATCTCCTCGACAAGCTCAATGCGCTTCGCGTCGGGGTTTTTGTTTGGGTCGTCGGT
>JAFNSO010000044.1 GCA_017384945.1 Ruminococcus sp.
CATCATTCACTGCCCCATCGGCAAGGTTTCCTTCGGCGCCGATAAGCTCACCGAGAACCTCGATACTCTTATGGACGCCATCATCAAGGCTAAGCCTGCCGCCGCAAAGGGTCAGTACATCAAGAGCTGCGCTGTAACTTCTACGATGGGTCCGTCCGTCAGAATCAGCCCGGCTAAGTTCTCGGTTTAATTATCGGGACTCAAATCGTTATATAATTTAATATTATATAAATATCGCTATTTCAAAGACAGCAGGTGCGAAGAAGCGCCGAGGCTCGAAGCCCTCGGAACATATTTCGCGTAATTTTGCCTGCCGAGGAATGCAGTAAATTGTATTTTACGTCTCCTCGCGTCTTTGCGCGGGGAGATTTCTTTTAGATTTGGCGATGAATCATTATTTTTACGGAGGTGAATAATTTGCCAAGTCAGAGCGTTTTGGAGGCTAAACAGGCTATTGTTGCCGAGTTAGCCGAAAGACTTAAGAACTCAGTAATGGGTGTTGTAGTTAACTACAAGGGTATCAACGTTGAGGACGACACAAAGCTCAGAAAGGAGCTTCGTGAGAACAACGTAAAGTACACTGTTGTAAAGAACACACTCCTTAAGCGCGCTAACGAGCAGGTGGGTCTCTCAGATATGGACAACGTCCTCGAGGGTACTACAGCTCTCGCTACAAGCGACGACGATTACGCGGCTGCTGCCCGTATTCTCGCTAACTTCGCTAAGAAGCACGATTTCTTTGAGATCAAGGCAGGCTTCATGGACGGAGAGGTCGTAGAGCTTTCAGTTATCGACCAGCTCGCTAAGCTGCCCACAAGAGATGTACTTCTCGCGAATGTTCTCGGCGCGTTCCAGGCTCCCATCTCAGCATTTGCCCGTGTTATGCAGGCTGTTGTTGACGAGGGCGGCTTTGAAGAGTGCCTGAAGAAGAAGGCCGCGGAGGAGGCTCCCGCCGAGGAGGCCGCTGAGGCTCCCGCAGAAGCTCCTGCCGAGGAAAAAACAGAGGAATAATCCTCAAACCTGAATTTTAAAATTAATACTATTATATGGAGGTAAATTAAAATGGCATCTGAGAAGATTACTGCTATTATTGAAGAGTTAAAAGGCCTTACAGTTCTCGAGCTCGCTGATCTCGTACACGCTGTAGAGGATGAATTTGGTGTAAGCGCTGCTGCCGCTGTTGCAGTTGCAGGTCCCGCTGCAGGCGCTGAGGCTGCTGCCGAGGAAAAGACAGAGTTCGATGTAGAGCTCAAGTCCGCAGGCGCAAAGAAGATCAACGTTATCAAGGTTGTTCGTGAGATCACAGGTCTCGGCCTTAAAGAGGCTAAGGCTCTCGTTGACGGCGCTCCCAAGACAGTTAAGGAAGCTTGCTCCAAGGACGACGCTGAGGCTATCAAGGCTAAGCTCGAAGAGGCAGGCGCTGAGGTTGAGCTTAAGTAATTACAGCTTAATAGCTTAAATTTCCAAAAATTGGTCGGAACTTTTTGTTCCGACCTTTTTATATTTTTGCGCGGTTTTCACAGACTAAATACGGGTGATTTTTTTGAAATACACGTGTTTGACACAGCTTTTGAGCGGTGATCCGAATGCACGGCGGTATTTTCTTTCTTTGCCCACGGATTTACAGCTTGAGCTCCACAAGCTGGATGGAAGTATACGCACCTCAAAGGAGCTGTATGAGGCGTGCGAAAACGTGAACAGAGGAAATTATTACTATCGTGGATTTGAGAACCGCTCGTTTTATCTTTGAATGAATAACGAAAAAATCGGACAGAACGCAAAATGCTTCTGTCCGATTGGATTATTCGTTATTCATTTTTTATTTATTGATTAAAACCTCCGACGGAATGGCAATCCATTCCCTGACGAAGAAGGTGGGGTAGAGGATAAGCCCCTGCGCGGTGTTTTCGGTGTTGATAGAGTAAATACCCTTTGCGGTGCTGAAACCCTCCTTATTGGCAATCATACGCGCCCTAAACTGGTGATAGCTGTCGGTGATGATCGCCGCGCTCGGGTCAAGGTCGTTTTGCTCTATGATTTTCTTTGAAAAGCGGATGTTTTCGCGGGTGTTTGTGCTTTTGTCCTCAAGATAGAGCCTGTCGTCGCCCTCTTTGAGGTTATCGCGCATTGATCTCGCCTCGCTTACGGGCTCGTCCTTGCCCTGACCGCCCGAAAGTATCGCGTTCACGTTCTTTTTTGAGTCAAGGTATTTTTGCGCGGCGTCGATTCTCTGCCAAAGAACGGCGCTCGGTCCCCACGGCTTGACCTGAGCCCCGAGGACAATAACCGTCGGGTTTGAGGTCTCGGGAGGGTAGGGGAGCATTGAATAACACATTAACGCGCTTAAAACGACCGCATAAACGCCGAAAATCGCCCAGCATGACAATATTACCCTGAATATGATATTTGTTATTCTTTTACTGTAAAGTCGCTCCTTGAGGCGTATATAAGCGCTTTTGAAGGTGAAGCGGAAGATAAGGCAAAGACAGATGAACACCCCGAGAAGGTTCCCCGGATTTATCACGCGCATAATAACCGCAGGTAAGATGAACCAGATTAGAAACACGAACGATACTGTGGATATTATTGTTCTGAATATGATACCGATTACTTTCATTCTCTCACTTCCTGCGTAAATTATAGCACAACGCGGCGTGAAAATAAAGGAAAAGGGAAAAATAAGAAGTAAAAAGTGATTACACCTTTTACTTCTTACCATTTACTTATTATCTCTTGTTTTTGTTCCTTCGTACAGCCTGTCCTCGTCTACGGGTACCGCTTTGCCTTGCTTGAGGCTCTCGGGGACGTTCAGGAAGCGCTGGTTTTTGCTTCCGCGGAACAGGAGCATAAGGCTTCTTTCCTCCAAAATGAACCGTCCGTCCACGAGATAGTCGAGGTTTTTGAGCAGCTCGAGCCATTCGGGGTGCTCTTTTTCTCCCGCCAAAAGCTCCTCAAAGGTGTAGCCCGTGTAGCTCATTGTGTTGAGACCGTGTTCGTGACACTTTTTCGCGAGTTCGGCAAGTCCCTCTGCCTGACAAAATGGCTCGCCGCCCGAGAAGGTCATTCCCTGCAAAATCGGGTTGTTTACGGCTATATTCAGAATCTTGTCCACATCGCCCGGGTGTCTCGGCTCAAAAGCCCATGTCTCGGGGTTGTGACAGCCCTTGCAGTGGTGCGGACAGCCCTGTGTAAATATCGTCATTCGTATGCCGGGGCCGTCGACGATGCTTTCGCCGACGACCCCTGACAAATTGAGCTTGGTTCCCATATTAAACTGCTTCGTCGCAAAGCTCGCTCATATCGATTGAGCTTCCGACAGCGTGCTTTACTCTTTCTTCAACTTCCTTGCGTTTTGCGTTGTTGAAGCGGTCGAGCGTGCCGACAAGGTAGCCTGTGATACGTCTGATACGCTCAAAGCCCTCGCCGCCGGAGCCTTCCTTTCGTCCGCAAACAGGGCAGTAGTCTCCGATAATACCCGTATGTCCGCACACAGGGTCGCGGTCAACAGGGTGGTTGATTGAGCCGTAGCCGACTCCGCTCTCCTTCATCTGACGGATAACCGCCTCGAACGCGTCAAGGTTCTGTGACGGGTCGCCGTCGAGCTCAATGTAGGAGATGTGTCCGCCGTTGGTGAGGTTGTGGTACGGCGCCTCTATCTTGATCTTGTCAAATGCCGAGATGTTGTAGTAAACGGGTACGTGGAAAGAGTTTGTATAGTACTCGCGGTCGGTAACGCCCTCGATTTTGCCGAAGCGCTCTCTGTC
>JAFNSO010000045.1 GCA_017384945.1 Ruminococcus sp.
GAAATGAAAGCCGCCGATAAGGTAGTCGGGCTCGAACCAACCCGCTATGTTTATAATGCCCTTGTGCGAACAGCCGCTGATAAGAACGCGTTTGCCCTCTTCCTCAATGAGCAGATAGTGCTCGTGGCGGAAATCGTCGGGGACGAGCTCTTCGCCGACGCGCATATTGAGTCCGAAGGAACCGAGGTCGAGCTTCTTTTCGGCGCAGTTCATCGAAAAGAGCGTAAAGCCATCGGTGATTCTGTACTCGTCGGAGGTAAATACAAGCCGCTCGTTGTCTTTCAGTCCTTGGTCAAGCCCGATGTAGCGCTCGCCGTTGTAGTGGGGCTCGAAGGCGTGCTCGTTGAGGTAAACCTTCGCGGATGGATTGAGCTCGAGGAATTTTTCCAGACCGCCGCCGTGGTCGTAGTGACCGTGTGAGAGCACAAGGAACTCAACCTCACTGAGGTCAATGCCAAGAGCTCGGGCGTTCCCTGCGAACAGCGGAGACTGACCCGTATCGAACAGGAGCTTGTGCTTTTCGGTCTCGATATACAGACTGAGACCGTGTTCAACGGGAAGGCTGAGCTTCGTTGTGTTTTCGGTTAGAGCGGTTATTTTCATTACTTCACCCTGATTCTGACTGTTTGCGGCGGTTTCGGCTTGTATAAACGACCTGTTCAGCCTGTCGTTATTGAAAATCAGCTGAGGAAGCCGTTAATTATCTGCTCCTCGGCTTCGCTTTCGGAGAGACCGAGGGTCATCAGCTTAATAAGCTGCTCGCCCGCTATCTTGCCGATTGCGGCCTCGTGGACGAGGGAAGCGTCTACGTCGTTCGCTTCGAGCGCGGGGACGGCGAGGATTTTTCCGTTGTCCATTATAATCGAGTCACATTCAGTGTGACCCTTGCAGGCGGCGTTGCCGACTATTTTCAAATCAAGCTTCTGGAAGGAATTGTCCCTCGCTACTCCTCGGGAGACTATGTCGGCGGCTGAGGAGTCGCCGTTGAGGTTGACGGTGTAGACCGAAAACGCCCTTTGAACCTCGTGGGTCATAAGACGCTCTCTGACTACGAGCTTCGCCCCTGCCTTTAGGTCGGCGGTGGTGGTTCGGGTGGTGTCGTCAACACCCTTGATCTGAACCATTTCCATTTCGGCGTAGCTGTCCTCTTCCATATAAACCTCGGTAACGGGGTTGAGGATTCGCTTGCCCTCTCCCCTGCCTGAGCCGTAGTGCTTTTCGACGTATCTCACGCGCGCGTTCTTTCCGACAAAGAAGCGGTGAACGCCGTCGTGCTGAGAGTCGTGCTGACCGCAGTTGTCGATTCCGCAGCCCGCGACTATCTCAACGTCCGCGTTCTCGCCGATGTAGAAGTCGTTGTAGACGGTCTCCTTGATTCCGCTTTCGGAAATCACGACGGGGATGTGGACGCTCTCGCCCTTTGTGTCGGGCTTGATGAAGATGTCGATTCCCGAGGCGTTCTCCTTGGGGATGATATTAACGTTCTCTGTGGACTGACGGGCGACTGACTCGGAGTTTGAGCGGATGTTATAGGCTCCCTTCGGGGGAGCGTCGAGGTCGGCGATTTCCTTTAAAAGCATTTGCTGAACCTTGCCTAAATCCATTAGCAATCCTCTCCCTTCCACGTTCCGCGGCACGCCTGAACTGCCGAGGCTGTGCCGATAAGCTCGGGCAGAACCTCGTCGCGGCTGCCCGTCGTCCTGACGGAGCCGCTGTCGAGGACTACGATTTCATCGGCTATATTCAAAATCCTCTCCTGATGGGAGATTATGATTATCGAACGGTTTTTGATTTCCTCGCGCTGACGCTGAAAGACCTCGATCAGGTTCGTGAAGCTCCACAGGTCAATGCCCGCCTCGGGCTCGTCGAACACGGTGAGCAGGGAATTTCTCGCGAGGACTGTGGCGATTTCGATTCGTTTAAGCTCGCCGCCCGAGAGTGAGGAGTTGACTTCCCTGTCGATGTACTCCCTCGCGCACAGACCGACAGCCGAGAGAAAGGCGCACGCGTCGACCACGTTCAGTTTTTTGCCCGCGGCAAGACGGATAAGGTCGATAACCTTGAGCCCCTTGAAGCGGACGGGCTGCTGAAAGGCAAAGCCGATTCCCATTCTCGCTCTCTCGGTCACACCGAGGTCGGTGATGTCCTCGCCCTGAAAGAAGATTTTTCCGTCCGTGGGCTTTTCGATTCCCGCAATCAGCTTTGCGAGAGTGGACTTTCCCCCGCCGTTGGGTCCCGTTATGACAATAAGCTTGCCCTCGGGGACTGTCAGGGAGATATTTTTAAGGATTTCCTTTTGCGCGCCGTCGTCGGGAACGAAGAACGACAAATCCTGTATTTTTAACATAGTCATACTCCTTTAAAAATTACTCCTTTTATTCTACCAAATTTTCGCGGTTGTGGCAAGTGTTTGGGTTTACGTTTTTAAGATTTTGTTGTATAATAGCTGTGTTATGAGGTGATACCGATGAAAAAACTGGTTGTGGGAATACTTGCTCACGTGGACTCGGGCAAAACAACGCTCAGCGAGGCGCTTTTGTACTGCTCGGGAGCGATTTCGAGACTCGGTCGGGTTGACAGGCGCGACTCCTTTCTCGACACATACTCGCTCGAGCGAAGCAGGGGTATCACGATTTTTTCAAAGCAGGCGAGACTCACTCACAACGGAGCTCTGATTACGCTGCTCGACACCCCGGGACACGTCGATTTTTCAGCCGAGACCGAGAGGGTTTTGCAAGTGCTCGACTACGCGATTCTCGTGATAAGCGGAACGGACGGAGTCCAAAGTCACACGCTGACGCTGTGGAAGCTGCTTGAGAAATACAACATCCCCTGCTTTATCTTTGTGAACAAGATGGATTTGCAGGGAGCCGACAGGTACTATATCGACAAAGCCTTGAGGGAAAAGCTGTCTCAGGGCGCGGTTGATTTTTCTATAAAAGAATTATACGAAGAGCTCGCGCTGTGCGACGAGGAGCTTCTGGACGAGTACACTCAAAATGAGACAATCGGGAAAGACCATATCAGACGCGCGATAAGGGAACGCAAAATCTTTCCGACAATGTACGGCTCGGCGCTCAGAGCCGAGGGTACGCGGGAGTTTCTTGACCTTGTGACGGAGTACTCGCTTATGCCCGATTATCCCGAGGAATTTTCGGGAAAGGTGTTCAAAATCAGCCGCGACCCGCAGGGCAACAGGCTGACTCACCTCAAGGTGACGGGCGGTCGGCTCAGGGTCAGGGAGGTTCTCAAGAGCTCAAAGAACAAGGACAGCGAAAAGGTCAGCGGACTGCGGCTTTACTCGGGCGAAAAATTCACGCAGACCGACGAGGTCACGGCGGGTGAGATATGCGCGGTGACGGGAATTGAGTTTGCGCTTTCGGGCGACGGACTCGGAGGCGAGGAGAACTCGCGAAAGCCGATTTTGTCCCCTGTTCTCAACTACCGTGTCGAGCTTCCCGAGGGCGAGGACGCTCACACGGCGCTCTCAAAGTTCAGAGCGCTCGAGGCTGAGGACCCTATGCTCGGCGTTTTCTGGGACGAAAGACACGGTGAAATCCGGCTCAGGCTTATGGGTGAGATACAGCTCGAGGTCTTAAAGGCGGTCGTAAAGGAAAGGTTCGGGCTTGAGGTCGGCTTCGGCGAGGGCAACATTATATATAAGGAAAGCATAACCAACACGGTCGAGGGTATCGGTCACTTTGAGCCGTTGAAGCACTACGCGGAGGTTCATTTGAAGCTAAAGCCTCTGAAACGCGACAGCGGGCTGAAATTTACCCTCAACTGCAAGGAGGACGTTTTAGACCGAAACTGGCAGAGGCTCGTTCTGACCCATCTTTACGAAAAGACTCACCTCGGGGTTCTGACGGGTTCGCCGATTACGGATATGGAAATCAGCCTTGTGTCGGGAAAGGCTCACGCAAAGCACACAGAGGGCGGCGATTTCAGGCAGGCGACCTACAGGGCTGTCAGACAGGGTCTGCGCTCGGCTGAGAGCGTTCTGCTCGAGCCCGTGTACGAGTTCACGCTTGAGGTTCCGATCGAGAACTCGGGCAGGGCTATGAGCGATATTCAGAGGATGTACGGAAAGTTCGACCCTCCCGAGTCGGACGGAGAGTCGGCTGTTATAACGGGCGAGTGTCCCGTTTCGACGATGAACGGCTACAGCAGGGAGGTTATGCAGTACACTCACGGCAAGGGCAGGCTGTCGCACAGCTTGAAGGGCTACGAGGTCTGTCACAATCCGCAGGAGGTTATCGGGAAAATCGGCTACGACCCCGACGCGGACACGGACAACCCCTGCGGCTCGGTTTTCTGCTCACACGGAGCGGGACACACGGTCGCGTGGGACGAGGTCAAGGACTATATGCACCTTCCTCTGACGCTCGAGAGGAACAAGGCGGTAATCGAGGAAAAGCCGAGGGTGAGCCGATTCTCGGACTTTGTGAGCCAGAACGACAGCTTCGCGCTCGACAAGGAGCTCACGAAAATCTTTGAGCAGACCTACGGCTCTGTCAAAAAGAAGAAGCACGAGGAGAAAAAGAAAATCAGGGCTCAGACCCAAAGCGATAATCAAATCAAAAAAGCCCCGACATATGACGGGGTCGAGTACATCCTTGTGGACGGCTACAACGTTATTTTCTCGTGGGAGCACTTAAAGGAGCTCTCGAAGAACAACATCGACGGCGCAAGGCAGGCGCTTATCAACATACTGTGCAACTATCAGGGCTACTCAAAATGCGAGCTGATAGTGGTTTTTGACGCGTACAGGGTGAGCGGGAGCCACAGGGAGGTCGAGGAGGTCGGCGGGATAAGCGTTGTGTACACGAAGGAAGCCGAGACGGCTGATATGTACATCGAAAAGACCTCGCGCAAGCTCTCAAAGAACAACAAAGTCAGAGTAGTGACCTCGGACGCGCTCGAGCAAATCATAATCCTCGGAGGAGGCGCGCTCAGAGTAAGCTCAAGAGCATTCCTCGAAGAAATCAAAGCCGCCGAAGCAGAAATCAGGGGGTTTTTGGGAATTGAGAATTGAGAATTGAGTATTGAGAATTTTGGTCGGGCAGACAGCGGCTTCTGAAAAAAGCTTTTATCTCCCGACCGTATTTGTATTTCGCTGCGCGAAGCGCATATAAATTCTGTCGGGCATAGAAGGTTATTTTTATATGAACCTATCTTCTCGTCATTCATTCTCAATTCTCAATTATCAATTCTCAATTCCAATTCTCAATTCTCAATTCTCAATTCTCAATTAAAAAAGTCTATTCCAAGCTTTTGTCTACTCTTTTGAGCTTTTGGAAGATTTTGTCCTCTTCGCTTTCTTCGCCTTGGGAGCTGTCTGCCTGCATTCTTATGCTCTGCATCATCGCGTCCGTGTAGGCTATCATTTCGGAGCATTTTTTCAGCTTTTGCGAGATTTGCTCGGGGTTTTCAATGCTCTTCTTGTACTTGATTTCGTGCTCGAGGCTTGCCCAGAAGTCCATAGCTATCGTCCTGATCTGAACCTCGGCTCTGACTATCTTAGTGTGCTCCGCGAAGAACACGGGCACCGTCACAATCAGGTGGAGACTGCGGTAGCCGTTTTCCTTCGGGTTTTGGATGTAGTCCTTCTTTTCAATCAGAACAATATCGTCCTGCGCGGTGAGAGCGTCGGCTATCT
Source organism: Ruminococcus sp. (assembly GCA_017384945.1). GTDB lineage: Bacteria > Bacillota > Clostridia > Oscillospirales > Acutalibacteraceae > Ruminococcoides. The sequence continues at coordinate 5,660 of JAFNSO010000045.1, forward strand.
TGTATATATCGTCCACGTAGGAGCAGATTACGCGCAGTCCCGCGATGTCGTTTAAGTTATTTTCGATGTTCTCTCGGGTAAACTCGAGCCCCTTGCGAGCCATCTTTTCCATAACGCTCGTCTGACTCTTGAGACGCGTCTGAATACCCGCTATCGGGTTGCGCGAGGTCTGAACCTCGAACTCCTTGTCAAGTATCTCGAGCTTTGTTCTTATTTCCTTTATGGCACAGCTGTAGCACAGCATAAGCTCCCTGAAATCGAGCATTGTGTCCAAAAGCATATTTGCGTTCTTTAAAAGCGCGTCCTGATTGAGTATCTCACGCGGAAGATTTTGCAGAGTTTCAAGCTTATCCATAAGAAAATTTCCTTTCAATAATATTTATGAGATTATATCACACAATTGTTAAAGCTGTGTGAAAACAGGATGTACATTTTTAAAGTTATGCGCACCTTTTTTCCGATTA
>JAFNSO010000046.1 GCA_017384945.1 Ruminococcus sp.
GAGCCCGAAAGCGAGTGATACCAATGCCGACAGATATTACAGTAGCGCTCATAGGCTTTGGCGGTGCTATTATTGGCTCCTTGATCGGTGCTATAGCAAACGGAAAGCTTATGAGCTATAGAGTTGAACAATTAGAAAAGAAACAAGATAAATTTAATAACTTAATCGAACGCACATACAAGCTTGAGGAACGAGCGGAAGTCGTCGAGGAAAAAATAAAAGTTGCAAATCACAGAATTGACGATCTTGAGAGGAGAGCTTGTTAATGAAACAATTAAAACGGTTTTGGAAATGGCTTTGTAAAACAAAGACGCGGACAGTCGCTCTTTTCTTCTCTGTGGCTTATAGCGTGGCTTTTACAGTGACGGTAATAATCTTGTCAACCTTTGCCGTTTCGTTGCCTGAGAGCCTTATTATCTGCGTTTATACTGAATGTGGAGTTATAGGGCTGACCTCGGGAGCGATAGCATTGAAAAGTCTACGAGTCGGTGAGGTTGAGCTTGAACTTGAACAATCGGAGGTGAACGAAGATGATTAAGCTTGTTGTAACAAACGAAAAGAACTTAGAGCTTTACGAGCTTGAAAAAGTCCACGTTGGAGAGAACAAATTCGGTTATTATTTGATATTTTTACCCGAGATGTTAAACGACTATAATCTGAGCGAATGCGAGGTTAAGCTTGTACAGGTTTTCGAGGACAACACCTCGGTAGCTATCAACGTTGACACTACGAAGGAAATGCGACCGATTAAAGAGTTCATAACCCTTGACGCAACGTCACAACCTCAGACGGTCACTCTTTCGGTTTTAATAACTCACAACGGAGATGTTATTGGTAAGACCAACCAAAAAACATATCAGGTTTACCCGACAAAAAACGCTACGCCGATTGACCCGAGGGAAGAACTTGACGAGATTATCGCAGAATTGAGAGCTGACAAGGCACAGCTTGAGGAAACTGTATCTGAGCAAACGGCAGAAATAACCGAAAAAAATGCACGGATAACAGAATTGAGCAATCAGGTTGATAACTTAACCGAGGAAACCACAGAACAAGCGGAGACAATCGAACGTCAAGAGACCACAATTGACCAGTTGAATAGTAGGGTGCCGAAAATGTACACGCCGCCCGAACCTATTATCCCTGAGAGCGAAACAAGAGTATATACGCCACCGCAGAATTATGACGGTTTCGCGAGTTTTACGGTAACAGGAACGAGCTATATGAATATCGACCTCCAAAAATGGATAAACCAAAGCCCTGACGATGAACCTTTTGAAATGATATTTGAAAAAGCGGTACGAAGTTATATTGCTTATGGGCAAAAAAAAATGATTAAGGCTACTATATTAACTGCAACGTCTATAGGCGCGAGTGCGTTTCAGAATTGTTCAAGCCTTACAGAGATTAATCTACCAGACTCATTGACGAGTATAGGCAGCAGTGCGTTTCAGAGTTGTATGAGCCTTACAGAGATTAATCTACCAGACTCATTGACGAGTATAGGCAACTCTGCATTTTCAAGTTGCTCAGCCCTTACAGAGATTAATTTTCCCGACTCTTTAAAGACTATAGGCACCGCTGCATTTTCAAATTGCTTAGCCCTTACAGAGTTGACTCTCCCCGACTCTTTAACGAGTATAGGTGCGCAAGTGTTCAGCTATTGCTCAAGCCTCACCAACCTCACCCTCGCTCAGGGCTTCAACTGTAATGGACTAAATGTATCATATTCACCCCTCCTCACCGCTGAAACAATAGTGGCTTGTCTTGAAGCTCTTGCAGACCGCACAGGACAGACGGCTTACACAATTACCTTCGGCACGACCAATCTCAATAAATTGACAGCCGAACAAAAGGCTATTGCAACAAATAAAAATTGGAATTTGGCATAAAGGAGGCACACAATGCACATCGACCCACAAAATGACCGACACTGCCTGGCAGACGACGGCTACGACATTACAGACATTGAAACTGAAATGTTGAGAACTAAAGAAGTATGGCTCGGAAAAGAAGCACAATTCGGGGACTACTTCAAAGAAATCCCCGAGGGAACGCCCGTGCCTGATTTGGAGGTAGCAGAATGACGTACATTATAATCGCCGCAATCGCGGTACTCACAATAGCCTTTGTTTTTCTCTGTTCTAACTACAGCTCATTCAAAGACTGGCTTGTTTACGCCGTGTCTGAGTCAGAACAGCTATTCGGCGGCGGTACGGGCAAGCTCAAGTTGAGATACGCTTATGATCTCGCAATCAAGGCTTTTCCGATAATTACTAAATTCATTTCATTTAATCGCTTTTCAAAGGCTGTGGACGAAGCCTTAGAAATAATGCGAGATATGTTAAAGCACAATGATAAAATCAATGCGATCATAACAGACAAGGAGGCAGAATAATGACAGAAAAACAGTTAAGACAGAAAAGCGTTGACTGGCTCGAAAAGCTCAACGGCTCTAAAGACGGCTCGGCAGGACATTTGAAAATCCTTGACGTATTCAATAAGTCAGGGCTTTGCAGTCGTTATAAAATGACAAAAAATGATCCGTGGTGTGCTACAGCGGCGTCGGCGGCTATGATTGCCGTCGGTCAGGCAAGTATTTTTCCTTGCGCCGAATGTTCTTGCTCCGCTATGATCCGTCTTGCAAAGGCGGCAGGAATTTGGGTTGAGAATGACGCCTATATTCCGAAAATAGGTGACAAGGTTGTTTACGATTGGGACGACAGCGGAAAAGGCGATTGCACGGGTGATCCTGAACACGTCGGTACGGTTGTTTCAGTTAAAAACGGCATTATTGACGTTATCGAGGGCAATATGGGCGAAGGTGTTGTCGGTCACAGAAAGATTTCTGTAAACGGACAATACATAAGAGGATTTATTACGCCCGAATTTTCCGCGATCGCCGACAAAGAGCCCGACGGGAAAGTGCTCGACTCTACAGGACTGAAAAAAGGAGACAAATCTCTCGGCGTTCTCGCAGTCAAGCAGCTCCTCTTTATCGCTCGCAAAAAGGGAATTGTCTCCGCGACTTTTGACAATAACGCCTCTTTCGGCAACGGTAGCGAAAATGCCGTCAACCAGGTTTTGAATAAACTCGGCTATAAACAGACAGGAGTAGCGGGCGAGAAATTCTTGAAAAAGCTCGGTGAAATGCTGAGAAAGTAAGAAAGGATTGATTATTAGTGAGAAATTCAGTAACACAAAACCTAATAAATGATTTGATTGGAAACTCGGAAATCAAGGTCGAAACGGTATATGACAAGGTAACGGTTGTATGCTGCAAACTGCCTAACGGGTTTGTAATTACAGAGGCTTCCGGCGCGGTGGATCCCGCAAACTACGATGCAGCACTCGGTCGAGAAATCTGTATGGAGCGTATCACAAACAAACTATGGGAGCTCGAAGGGTACGCTTTGAGTAAAAAGCTGGCTAATTCCACGCCGATTGGAACAATAAACAAAGAAACAATCGAGAGTGAGTCGGAAACGATAGATTTCGGAAACGCTCTCAAAGCACTGAAAAACGGGAAAAAGGTCGCCCGTAAAGGATGGAACGGTAAAGGAATATATATAGAGTTGCAGATTCCCGACAAACACAGCAAAATGACACAGCCGTATATTTATATCGTCACAACAGGTTTACAGACCGACAATCCCGCAGCACCCAAGGGCGTAGTCCCGTGGCTCGCTTCGCAGACAGATATGCTCGCCGAGGATTGGCAGATTATCGAATAATTAACCGTGTGAAAATCGACACTTTTAAAAGGACAAGGTGATTCCAATGCCCTGATATCCCGAGTGAGGATAAACCGAACGCTCAAGAGAACACAGTACTTTTTGTTCTTCTGCCTCGCTCGTAAAAAGACGCAATTTGCATTATAATAATTTCATTTTCTATATTTACTCTCAGGTGAAAGCCCCGTCAAGTCTCAAAGTGAGACAGGCGGGGCTTTTTTGTTGATTTTTGATTTTTAATCTGTTATAATGTACTCAATAGGACTCCCCAAAAGCCCCCTGCAAACCGCAGGGGGCTTTATCACATTTGGGACTCTGCACCTCCGTACTGGCTTGCTATGATTTTTGCGAGCTTCAGGTTCGGGGTTTTAATGTTTACAGGGTATTGAAGCTTTTTTTCGTATACAAACATCAGATTTCCTCCTCGTTTTCCCAAGGCCACGGGGCTTTTATCCAGCTCCATCTGTTTTTGCCTTCGTCGGTCGCGGTCAGCGGACCGTAGAGCTTTTCAAATTTCGCGCGTTCCGCCATATACTTTTCGGTGTACTCCCTGAGCTTGTCGATGGTCGCTTTGTCGTTTGGGTGAGTGTCAAGATAAAGCTTGAGGTCGGATACCATAAACTGATATGACGCAAGCTTTTTTGTCATTATTTCTCGGTCAGTCATTTCTACCTCCCTGGCATTTTGAGCCGAAGAACGGCTTGTCGAGTATCGGAAATACCGTTCCTGCCTCAAGAGACTGGGCAGGGGAGTAGAGCGACGAGCCGCATTGCTGGAACGGAACGTACGCCATTGTTTCCGCCGCGTCGACGGGGAGCGGCGCGATTCCGTAGTCCATCATAATGGTTTCAAGAATATCCAAGTTAAGCACTCCTTTGTTTGGATTTCCATATATAATATGTCCGAATATGAAAATCGGGACAGGTTTTTTCAGTTTAGTTTCAATATTATTTCATATAACTGTCACATAGGGGAATTATTATACTGTCATACAATAAAAATTAATTTGGAGGTAACATTATGAATCCATATGAAAATAACTACGATATGACAGGTAATACGGAGGAATTAAAAAACACTCCTTCTTCTGAGGAAACAGAGAACATAAGCTCGTCTGTAAACCCCGAGGATACGGAGCATATCAATTTCGAAACGATTGATTACACACCCGACGAGTATTATCAGGAGAATTTTTCTTCCCAAAACGCTCCCGCGGAAAACACTTCCGCGTACTATGACGGCTTCTATTCTCAGGAGCCGAGGGCGCAGGAGCCCGCGTTTAATCAGACCCCGCAGGGCTACTCGGCTAATCCCTACAGCTCTTACACAAATCCGTACCCGCAGTATTCTCAGCCTGCGCCTCAGCCTAAGCCAAAGCGTAAAAAAGAGAAAAAGCCGATTACACGCTCGGCTTTGGCGGCTGTATTGGTGTGCAGTATTTTGTGCTCGGCTCTTATCGGAGCGGGCGGAGGATTTTTGGCGGCTTCAATGGTCAAGTCGAATGAGTCCGTAACGGTCAGCAAATCCGAGGCTCAGAGCTCGTCTTATGTATCGTCCTCTTCAAATATGACCACAACACAAATCGTCAACAAGGCTGCGGACTCGGTTGTTGAGATTACAACCGAGCAGGTTTCGACAGGCTCCTTCAATCAGCAGTATATCCAGAAGGGCGCTGGCTCGGGCGTAATAATTTCAAAGGACGGCTATATCATCACAAACTACCACGTTATCGAGGGCGCATCTCACATCACGGTTACTCTGCGTGACAAGACTGAGTACACCGATGTTGAGGTCGTCGGAACATATTCAAACGGCGATATCGCCCTGCTCAAAATCAAGCCCAAGAAGGATCTCACAGCCGTAACCTTCGGTGATTCCTCAAAGATTCAGGTAGGCGACTACGCTGTCGTAATCGGCAATCCGCTCGGACAGCTTGGCGGTTCCGTAACTGACGGTATTATCTCCGCCCTTGACAGAGAGGTCACGATTGATAACGAGACAATGAACCTTCTGCAAACAAACGCGGAAATCAGCCCCGGAAACTCGGGCGGCGGTCTCTTCAACGGCAACGGAGAGCTTATCGGTATCGTCAACGCCAAGTCCAGCTCCGACTCAGCCGAGGGTATCGGCTTCGCGATTCCGATCAACGACGTTCAGGATGTACTTTCCGACCTCAAGCAGTACGGCTACGTCAAGGGTCAGATCGACCTCGGAATGTCTGTTTCGGATATAAGCTCAACAGCTCAGCTCTGGATGTACGGCGCAAGTCAGACAGGTGTGTATGTCACAGGTGTCAACTCGGGCTCCAACGCGGCTAAGGCGGGCTTCCAGACAGGCGATATAATTACAAAGGTCAATGATACCGAGATTAAGTCCACCTCTGAGCTCAACACGGCGATCAAAAAGCTCAAGGTAGGGGACAAGGTAACCTTCGGTGTAACAAGAGGCAGCCGCACAGGCACAATCACTATGACTCTGCAGGAATACACCCGCGACTCCGCGACCAGCGAGGATCGCGACAGCTTCCAAAGCAGTGACGACGATTTCTGGGATATCTTTGGATAATTCCGGTTTATATAATGCCAACTGAACAATCCCAAACACCCGAAAAACAGTGCAAAAAACATCGAAATATGATATAATAAATGCAAGAAAAGCAGCTGAAAAGCCGCAAAAAGCTTGCATTTGGAGATGGATGGGATGTATAAATTCGAC
>JAFNSO010000005.1 GCA_017384945.1 Ruminococcus sp.
AATGCCTCGAATTTTGATTTAACGTAGCTTTTTACTTCGTCGTAGCCCTTGTCGCCCTCTTCAAGCTCGGGAGCCTTTATTGTGATTTTAAGTCCGTTCGAGAGCTTTACATAGTAGTCCTCGCCATCCTGAGCTCCCGCGTCGACCTCGCAGAGGAAGGGAAAATCTTCCTTTACGTTGCCGTCCTTGTCGAGATAATCCTTTTCCGAAAAATCGGGGACTAGAGTGTTCTTTCCGACCTCGATTTTCTCGCAAAGCTGATAGGAGCCGAGGTATTTTCCGTTAGAATAGAAGTCGACAAATCGAGAATCCGAGGCGTAGGGCATTCCTACAGCGTCAGACAAATCGTACAGAATACGGTTTCTCGCAAGCGAGTCATCCTGATAATTCGCGAGAATAGAGAACTTTTTGCCTTCGTTCATACCCGCTATGCTTACCTTTGAATCGTAGGTTATGTTGTAGGCCTTTTTCGGCTTGAGCCATGTTGTGTTGCCTCTGCCCTTGATTTTCTTGATCGGGGTGTTGTCGATTTTACCGTCGGGAGTGACGATCGCGCCCGTCGCCTTCGCAGAGTTGCTTTTGGTCTCGTTTAGATAGTCGGTGAGCTCAAGGTCGCCGACAGTGCCGTTGACGTAGATCGCCGCCTCCGCGTTCGAGCGCATAAATTTGAGTGTGAAGCTCTCTTCACCCGCCTTGACGGGGAGCTCTTTGTCTGCGGAGTAGCTGATTTCAGCCGTCTCGGAGGGCTCAATCACAACTCCGCCGACGTCCACAGCTGTCGAAAAGCCGTTGTAAACATCTAGCTTGCTGTCGCTGCTGCACGAGGGCAGGAAAAAGTATTTTACCGAGGGTTCGATTTCATCGGAGCCCTCAATCGTTTTTGACTGCCATTTGAGCCATGCCTCGCCGTCCTCGGACGAGAGAACCGCGTGAGCGTAAAGCGCCTGAGCCGTCTTGAAGGCAGGAGCCGAGGGCTTTTTCTCAGCCGACGCGGGTGCCGCCGCGAACACGGATAAAACCATAACTATTGACAGAAAAATACCGCATAAACGTTTCATAAATTAACCTCCTTGAAAATAATTGTTTTTTCTATCCGTGTTATAATAACATATATTCCATAGCTTGTAAAGAAGAAAATACTCACTTTTTTTAAAAGAAGTCTTTACTTTTCAAAAAATATGTGTATAATATAATAGGACACGGGGTAAAGCCTGTTTTGGTTTTAGCGCCCGATAAAACATAAGGGCCATTAGCTCAGCTGGGAGCCCGAGTGGGTTGCTTACGCACCCCAAAACAATTTACAATTTCATACATTTGACATGGGCCATTAGCTCAGCTGGGAGAGCGCCAGGTTCGCAATCTGGAGGTCAGGGGTTCGATCCCCCTATGGTCCACCAAACAAGTATTGGATGAACACCTACTTTTTCAGCGGCGGTTTCGCTGTTAAAGTAATGATCTGATACTCATTACAAAAGCACCGTTTCGAGAAATCGAAGCGGTGCTTTTGTTTTTTATTGGCTTTTAATCCGCACATTCGATTTATAGTTAATCTCCGTTTATAATGAAATCATCAAATGAAACGGAGGTAATGCAATGAAAAAAAACAAATACCACTTGTATCTAACGCCTGATGAAAGGCGCACGGTCATCAACAGCCTGATTGATTTGAGAAATGACCTCATTTCACGGGGCAAATACACCGACATC
>JAFNSO010000047.1 GCA_017384945.1 Ruminococcus sp.
GCTTCATACTCTTACCCGTCGGGACAAAGGACACAGTCTTTCCGCGGTCGAGCTGTTCGCGCATAATCGGAACCAAGTCCTTTAAATCGACCTTTTTATTCAAGCACATCAGCTTCTCTTGCTTTCTTTATAAAGCCTCTGACATCCGCGCGGGCGATCTCCTCCGTAACGTCATACTCGCCGAGCAGAGCGTTTACGAGGTCGTCCTCGTCGGCTCCCTTTTGCAGACGCTCAAACAGAAAAGCTCCGCTCTCGTTTAAGTTTATCAGTCCGCTGAAATCGACAACAGCGTCGCCGACGGGCACTACAACGTATGAATCCGAAATTTTTCTAAGCAAAAAGTTTTCTTTTATTTTCATAACTACACCTCGGTACACAATAATACATTATAATTATATATCATCTTGAATCAAAAAGCAATATTGTAATATTCGACAAAATATGATAATATTATACGGTGAGCAACAGGAGGCGATACCGTGAGCAAAATAAAACTGATTGGGATTGATTTGGACGGAACCGCTTTTAATTCTGAAAAGGAAATAACCAAGGCTAATCTCGACGCCTTCAAGCGGTGCAGGGAAAACAACATCCACGTCGTACCCGTAACGGGCAGACCTTTTTCGGGGCTTTACGAGGAGCACAAAAGAAAAATACTGTGCGAATACTCTATCCACACCAACGGCGCCGCGGCGTACAGGCTAAGCGACAACAAGCGCATAATCACCCACGGTATGGATCATAAAACCTCGCTCGAGCTCATAGATATTCTTGACGGATTTGATTGCTATTACGGGATTTTCTTTGACGGCTTCGGCTATCTCGAGGAGGAAACGCTCGAAAAAGAGCTCAGAAAATGGAGCGGCACTCCCCTGTTTGATTACGTTAAAAGAACGAGAAAACCAATCAAAGACCGCAGGGAGTTTTTAAAAACGCTAAGGCTGTGCGACAACATCTACGCGATCGCCGAAAGCACCCCCGAGCGCGAGAAAATCAAAAAGGCTATTTCGCACATAGACAACATCTACTTCACCTCGTCGATCGAAGTTGACGTTGAAATCGGCGGGAACTGCTCGAAGGGAAGCTCTCTAATTGAGCTCGGCTCAATGCTCGGAATCGAAAGGTCACAGATAATGGCGATCGGCGACAGCGGCAACGATTTAAAAATGCTTGAGGCGGCGGGCGTAGCGGTGGCTATGGATAATTCCTCAGAGGAAATAAAACAAGCCGCCGACTTCGTTACAAAATCCTGCGAGGAAAGCGGAGTCGCCTACGCAATCGACAAACTCGTTTTCAATAAATAAACACCGAAAGGAATGGGCTATGAAAACTATCGCAAATCTGCTTATAATATTTACGGTTTTTTCGTTTCTGAGCTGGCTGTGTAGATTTCTCTGGCACACGTTCAGAAAGAAAAGACCCGTTAACCCGGGCTTTATAATACTTCCGTTCATACCCGCGGCGGGAATAAGCGCCGTCGCGGTCTATATGCTTACCCACAATATGAATAATCACCTTATGGTGTTCTTCGGCTCGGCTATTCTTCTTACAATCGGAAAATACTTGGCCTCGCTTATTTTTGAGCGCGCTCTGGGCTTTAAGTGGCGCGATTATTCAAGGCGGCCGCTCAACCTCAACGGCTACGTAACTTTGTGGGAATCGCTCGCCTACGGAGGTATAGCCGTCCTGTTAAGTATGTACGGCTTTGAGCTGATTGACGATATGATCTCTCTGACGCCGATCTGGGTATCGCTTATCGTGGGAATAATCGTCGCGGGTCTTATCATACTTGACTCCATACTCTCGGTAATAACGATAATCCACTTAAGACGAAACCTAAAGCAAATGAGCGACATCTCCACGCTTATCGAGGAAAACGAGGGTTATAAATCAAACGAAGAGCTTCTCAGCCTGTACGAGCGCAAAATGCTCACGAGCAAGCGCTTTCGTATGAGACTTGTAAACGCCTTTCCCGATATGGAGAGCCTTAACTACGAAAAACAGCTCTCGGATTTAAAGGAACGCTTCGACATTATCAGAAAGACAAACGACGAGGTCTACGAAACCGTCATCCAAAAGCCCGAGGACAGACCCTTCGCCTACGGGCTCGGCTTTGCGAAGCTGTTCTGGCTGTTCGTGGCGGGAAGTATTTTCGGAACGATAATCGAAACCTTCTGGGCTTTGTTCACGGAGGGACATTTTGAGCTCAGAGTAGGGCTTGTGTGGGGTCCCTTCATCCCCGTATACGGCGGCGGAGCGGTAGCGATAACGCTCTTCCTGTTCAGACTCCACAAGGCGGGAGACCTGATTATCTACCTTGCCTCGACGGTGATAGGAGCGACGTTCGAGTACTTCTGCTCGTATTTTCAGGAGATGTTTTTAGGCACCGTAAGCTGGGACTACAGCGACACTCCGTTTAATCTGGACGGCAGAACAAATCTGATGTTCGCGCTGATCTGGGGACTTCTGGGGCTTTCGTGGCTGAGATACATCTACCCCGTATTCAGTCGGCTTGTGGAAAAAATCCCAAAAAGAAAGGGTACGATCATAACGGCGGTTCTGGTCGTGTTCCTTGCCGTCGACTCGGCTATGTCGATAGCCGCTGTGTACAGACAGACTCAGCGTCACAACGGAGTCCCCGCGCAAAACGCGGCAGTCGAGTGGATAGACAACACCTTCAACGACGACTATATGAGTCTCGTATTCCCGCATATGAAGCAGGAAAAAATTGAACAAAAGAATTGAGAAAAGGATTGACTCAAGGCTCAAAAACGAGCAAGAGTCAACCCCTTTTTTTTAGTTAAATAACCGCTGCGCGGTTGTTAAATTGTTCCCTTCGGGAACAGCTAAATTTTTCGGTAACCCGAAAAGCTAAATTAAATTCGCTTAAAACTCGGAGAAGCATTTTAGCTCGCGCAGCGAATTTAACTTGGCGAAGCCAAATTTAACTCGCGAAGCGAATTTAGCTGAGGCTGACTTTGGGTCAGCCTCCTACGCCCACGGATCGGAGCACTTCGGGGTTCTGATCGAGACGAGGATCATCTGCTCCTCGAGGTACCATATACCCGTAGAGGGCTTTAGTCTGAGCTTGATTTGTCTCGGTGAATCGGCTCCGCCGCTTCTGAGGTAGAGAGTCGCGCGGTTTTCGCTTTGGAACGAATACGGGTTCGACTCTACCGTTATCCTGAACGGCTCATTCGGGGTATAGTCGTTCTCGGGAACCGCCCCCTCAAAGTAGGAAAACGGAACAAGCTTTGAATCCCTGAACCTGTCGCGGATAAAGCTCTGCTCGTAAGGAGAAAGCGGAACGGGACCTTTCAGGAAGTTGAGCATTTCCTTTCCGATTTCGGGCGCGACGGCATAAGCGCACAGCGCGCAGACGGTGAGAGCGGCTGTCTTGAAGGGTGTGTCCATAGCCGCCTCGGGGAGCGATTTGAGCTGATCAAGGCTCTCGGGAAGAGCGTTGAAGGTGAAGGTCTGCTTGTCGTTCTGAGGAGTCGGATTACTCGAAGCGCCTCTCAAATTATCAAATATTCCCATATTCTCCTCCTTATTTTCTTATAAACAAAATACCGAGCGTATACGGTCCGCAGTGCGATGTAACGGTACAGCCCGCGACGGTCTCCAGAACCTCGTCGAACTTAAAGTACTCGGCGATTTTGCTTCTCACCTCGTCGACGATCTCCTTGTCACATCGGGTGTGGGTTATAAATATACGGTGGGTGTCGATGTCGTCCCTGCCGCTCAGTCTCTCGGTCACGTACTGGATGATCACCTTGTCGATTTTGCCGCGGAACTTTTTTGAGGGGGTCATTTTCCCGTCGATGACCTCGATACAGGGCTTTAGCTTCAAGAGGTTCGCGCCCAGGGCGGCGACAGCCGAACAGCGTCCGCCCTTTCTGAGATAATCTATGCTGTCAACAACAAAGCTCGCCTCGACCTTCGGGGCAATTGCGTTGCATAAATCAAAAATCTCCTTCGCGCTCTTTCCCTGAGCGGCAAGCTCCGCGCCGTAAAGAACGACGAGTCCCTGACCTGTGGAAAGATTGCGGGAATCGACAACATAAACCCCGCCTACCTCCTCGGCGGCAAGACAGGCGTTGTGATAGGAGCTTGAAAAATCTCCGCTTATGTTGAAGTGGACGACCTCATAGCCCTCGTCCCTCCATTTTTTGAACAAATCGAGAAAATCGGCGAGGTTCGGCGCGGCGGTCGACGGAAGCTTTCCGCTCTCGTCAACGTACCTGTAAATATCGTCGGGACTTACCTCCGCCCCGTCTTTGAGGTTTTTGTCACCGATACTGACGTACAGCGGCAAAATCTCAATGTCATATTTCTTTATAAGCTCGGGCGACAAATCGCAGGTGCTGTCGGAAATCAGCTTTACTTTCATATTATCCTCCCTTAAATTTCAAGATACAGCTCATTATACGGAAATGATTTAAAGCCGTATTTTTTGTACAAGGCGTTCGCGGGCTTGTTTGCTTTTTCGACCTCGAGTCTTACGGCGCAGTCTCGGTAGTTTTCCCTGATATAGCCGAGAAAATCGTCCGCAAAGCCCTTTCTGCGGAACTCGGGGATAACGAACAAATCCTCGAGCCACACGCATTTTCTGCCAAGCTCCGTACAGAACCCCCGAGCGAGCATTGCGTAACCCGCGAGCTCCTCGTCGATTTCAAATACAAAGCCCTCAAGGGAATCGTCGTCACTCAGACAAGCCTCAATATCGCGTTCAAAAATCTCGTCAGAGCCGTTTGTGGACACGGCAGGAGACAGATAAAAGAACTTCATCATTCTCATAACCTCCGCCTTATCCTCGGATTTCATCTTTCTTATCATAAATACCCCTCCTTTGAACGCACCATTTTCCATATTATAGCAAAGCTATACAAATATTTCAATATGATTTTTGATATTTTATTTATTGTGAGAGAAGAAAATCGGGAGCATACGCCCCCGATCAAGAGAATATCCTTAACAGCTCGTCCTTGTGCTTCATAACGCACTCGTAGCCCTCCCTGATCGTGAGCTCGAGGTTGTCCATTGAGAAAATAGCCGTGTTGCTGTTTTTTATTTCGACGCAGTAGTCAGCCATCCTTTTTGATTCGCGCGTGCTGTTTATCGAATACAAATCAAGCGCTCTCCACACGACCTTTAACATTCCGTCGATTCCCGTCTCGGGAGTATACTCCATAATGTCGAACCCGATAGCAAGAACCCTTCCGACTCCCATATCCTTTAGCACCTTTACGGGAAGATTGTCCTTTGAGCCGCCGTCGATAAAATTGTACTGCTTATACGAACAGGTGGTGTAAATCGCAGGAAAGGTCATACTCGCCCTTACTGCAAGCTCCAACGGAGCCCCCGTAATGTACTGAATATGCTCGTTTTTGAGGTTTTCCTCGCGGGTGGTAAAGATACATTCGTCGGTTGAAATCGTGTCGTTGGTGCAGATTGAGAGGTTGATAGGCAAATCCTCGAAGCCCCTTATCCCCTTTCTGTCCATTTCAGCCTTTATAACGTTTGAAAAAATCGCTCCGTCGCGCAGTCCGTCCTTGATGGTCTTTTTGTGGAGCTTCAAGGCGGCAAGGTCCTTAAAAATCGGCATAGGACGGAAGTCCGTAAGCCTTGCCCAGTTGTTCTCGGCAAAAGCCTTGAGCTCCTCGTACTCGTAGCCCATCGCGACCAGAGCCGCGACAGCCGAGCCCGAGCTTGTGCCCGAAACATACTGCGGTCTTATACCGAGCTCGTAAAGCGCCTTTACCGCTCCCGCGTGAGCGATAGCCTGCAAGCCGCCTCCCGAAAAGGCGATCCCCACCGCGTTTTTTCTTTCTATTCTCTCGTAAGCCTTCACTTTAGGTTTCATATGGTTGCTCCGTTATTTATAAAATCTGTATACATTACAGTATGACTCCGTATTCACAAAATAATCATACCAGTTGTAAAAGTCGTTGAAATCGCAGTCAGCCTGAATAAGCTCGCTGTGCTTGAAGCCTGTGTTCTTCTTGATGTAATCCGCGACAGTCTTTTGGTCGGCTATGCGCGAGATGTAGACCGTGATTTCGTCGAGCGAATTAAGCTTTGAGTCGTTTTTGATGTTTTCAAGACTGTCGTGAGCGTTGAACTCGAGCATTCCGCTCGTCATATAGCCGTCGACAAAGCCCTTTATCTTGCCGTTGGTGACGACCCCTCGGGCGTTCGCGAAGTCCTCGAGCTCGGTCGTCAGCGTCGTCGAAAGCTTTGAGGTCTGCGCGATGATCGCCCCGTCGTACTGCATAAGCTTGTCAATGCACTTGTTCCATTCCTTTATCTCCGTACCGACGAAAAGGCAGTTGTCGGTTTTCTTCTGATAAAGATTTGTTTTGCCGTAGATGTAGTAGGGTCTGATACAGGCTATCCCAAGTACGGACACAAGCGCGACGGAAACGGGCATTATCCAAGTTAATTTTCCTTTAAGGAAATAAGTATAAACCCTGATGAACATAAAAACAGTCGTCATCGAAATCATCGGCAAGGCGGTCATTACGTATCTGTCGCTGTTAAAGGGCGACAAAAGCGCGATCAAGCCGAAGGTGAACACTCCCGGGACAATGATGAAGAACGCCTTTCGGGGAAGCTTGATTTTTTTAACAAAGCGAAAGTAAATCCCGAAGCCGACCGCGGCGGCGGCGCACAGGCACAAAAGCCAGATCTGACCGACAAAAAGCTCCTTCGCGAGAATCTCAACATAGGTCAGAAGCTTGTAGCCGACATATGTTACTATTGTAATCGTGTCGATATCTATACTGAGAGAGCCGAGTCCTCGGTTTCCGCCGAAAAGATTAGATATTATATACGGATAAAAGGCGAACGCGCAGCCGAACGCAGCCGCGGCGGTGAGGATGTACACGATAAGCGGCTTGATTTTTTTGTCCTTGATACAGAAAACAAAGTAAACAAAGCCCGCAAGACCCGCGAACACAAGAAAATAATACTGGGTCAGAACTCCGAAAAATACAATCAAAAACATCAGGATGTAGTTTTTGACACAGATTTTACCGCAGTCGAAAATTACGAGAGTGATGTACAAAAACGCAAGCGCAAAGAAAACGAGCGTCGCGTACATTCTGAGATAAACCGTGGTCGTGATACAGGCTATCGAAAGCGCGTAGCCTCCTAAAGCTATGAGCGCGTAGAGGTTGTTATTTGTGACCCTCTTCCCTATCATATATAAAAGGATAAGCGAGCAGGTCATCATCACGACGTTGATTGAAAAAATCAGGTACTTGTCAAACACATTCGGAAAGAACGAGCAGACCGTATGCACCAGAAAATACCAGAACGGCGGGTGCGAAGCGTCGATTACCTGATTTTTGTAGGCGTTTGAATAGTCGAAGCGGTGCTCGGACGCTGTGAGGTACTCGCTGAAATCCTTGGGGGTGTTCCACCCACCGTCGACCTCGAGCTGCTTTGAGGAATTAGCGAGGTTAAACGCGAGGAGCTCGTCCTCGTGATAGCCCTGCTTTAAACCGATGTAAAAGAAGCTCAGAGCCAGACTGAGCAAGATTATAACCGCGACCGCGATTCGGGATGACTTGTTGCTTATTTGCATATTATCCTCCGAGATTGTGTTGATCAATATAATTGTACTACAAAAGCGTCTTTATATCAACATAAAACTAAAATAAAAACCGCGCGAACCTGAGTTTGCGCGGTGAATTATTCTTAATTTAACCGTTTACGGTAATTACGTGGTAGCCCTGTCCGCAGTAGCGGTAGCTCGAGCCCATTTTTGACCTTCCGTCCCACGGGTCGATAGTCTTGAAATCGCTGAGCGAGGAGCCGTTTCCGTTGTAACCGTAGAAGGTTACGTAGTGGTGGCTTGAATTGCCGTAAGCTATAAGTCCGACGCACGCCTTGCCGCTGTCGATCGAGCTCTTGATAGCTCCGAGCATAGAAGCGGGCGAGCCGTAGTGAGCGACCGTACCGCCGTTCCAGGTACATCCGCCCGCCGACCAGAAGGTTCCGGGGGCGCGGTACTGACCTGTTACCTGATAATAGGCGTAGGCGTAAGCGTAAGCGCTGCACATAATTGTTGAGCTGGGGTAAGCGTAGTCTGTCTGCTTACCGACTGTGGAAGAGATCCTTCCCATATTTTCATCGGAGAGAGACTGATAAACGAGTCTCGGCATCTCCTCATTCTTTACCTTTATATTCTTGGGCTTAACGGTAATATTGCAAACGGACTTAACGCCGTTGCACTCGGCAATGATATTGACCTTGCCCTTGCCTATCAAAGCGACCTTGCCCCCGCGGGAAACGGTGGCGATATTTTTGTTTGTGCTTCTGAACTTGACCTTGTAGCCGTCGCTTGTGGCCTCGGCGCCGAGATTGAACTTTCTGCCGACCTTGCTTACGACCTTGTTCTTGCTCAGAGAAATTTTGAGAGATACGTCCTTGGGAGCGATATCAATATTTTGCAGGAGGATTCCTGTTCTGTTTCCTTCAAATGCCATCGCTGTTATCACCGATGAAATAATCACCGCGATCACAACGATGGACAGTATAACGGGTTTGGTTTTCTGCATAAAGTCTCCTTATCACTAATCGTCTGACATAGTCAGTTTGTAACTTCCTTATTGTATCGTTTCAAATTCGACATTTATCATCAACGATTTATATTGTAACAAGTTTGTAACCAATTGTCAAGTGGTTTTCAGTATTTATGCGGTTTTAGCCAATTATATTCCCGGAGGGAAGTAACATTATGTAATATTTCTTTGTCGAAATTACAACAATTATGTAATAAAGTGTAATATTCTCACGTTAATAAATGTAAAAAAAGCGGTAAGATTAACCTACCGCTAAAAAATTGTCTGAACCAATATCATATAAAGTACGGTGCTGACGCAAATGCTAAGGAGCACGTTTCTCTTCCAGATGTGGAGCAAAACAGCGACCGCTATACACAAAAGCTCGGGTATTCCCCGCGAGCCCGCGAGAAAATTTACGTTTCTGAGGCAATAGATTATGAGCACGCTCATAATCGCGGGCGGAAGAACGTCGCCGAGATATTTTATCCACTTGGGCGGCTCCTTGCCGTGGTCAAAGAGGACGAACGGCAGATACCTGACCCCAGCCGTTGTGAGGGCGGCGGCTATTACGATGATAAGGCTTTGGGTAAAAGGAATCACAGCCTGTCCCCTCCCTTCGTCAGCCTGCCCTGTAAGCAGAGCAGAACGACCGACACGACGATAAGAGTCGGAATAAGGAAATTATCGGGACCGAGCAGTAAAAGCGCCGGAATCGGCACAGCAAAGCCCAACAGAGCGGGAAAATGCTTCTTGTGCGTTTTCCACTGCTCAACAACCAGAACCGCGAACAGCGCCGTCATAACAAAGTCTATGCCCTCGAAATTGATGTTGACGAGAGAGCCGACCGTCGCGCCGAGCACACAGCCCATTATCCAGTAGCTGTGATTGAGCAGGGTGATCGCGAAGTAAAAATCCTCCTTCTTCATCCCCTCGGGAACGGAGGTGGTATTGAGAAGAGCGTAGGTCTCGTCCGTCAGCCCGAACATCAGGTACAGCTTTCTTATTCCCATACCCTTGTACTTGGGTATCATCGAGAGTCCGTAGAAAAAATGCCTGAAATTAATCAGAAAGGTCAGAAGTATTACCTGCGGAATATCGGCTCCCGCCGCCAGAAACTCGACAGCAAGAAACTGACCCGTACCCGCAAAGATAAACAACGCCATAAAAAATGCCCAGACAGGGTTATAACCCGCTTCACTGAGCATTATACCAAAAGCAAATCCGAGAGGAATATACCCGAAAAACACAGGAAGGGAGTGTTTCAAGGACTTTTTCAGTATTTCTATCAATTATTGTCACTCCAAATATTACCTAATATCAGCTTACTCGGCGGCTGACTTCGCCTTGTTCATTCTCGCAGCCTGTCTGCCGCGCTTGTAGCGGTAAAGGATATTCTCCGCCCACTCGCGGTCGATTCGGATAAAGCCCTTGAGCTTTTTGTCCTTGACGGCGAGCTGATTTACGACGCTTACAGACTTTCCGTAGATTTCAAGCCGCGCGCTCTGAACATAGGGCTGCTTTTCCTTTCCGACAAAGTAGGTGAAGCCCATCGTGTTGTTCTCGCTGTTGTACATCGAGAGATAGCCCTCGGTTACGTTTTTGAGGTTGTGCTTTTTTGCCACAGCCTGTGAGATAGCGAGCTTCGTGAGCTCAACCGCCATATCGTCAAGACCGCTCTCAAATATAAAAATCTTCTCCTTGAACTTGTTGAAGTCGGGCACAATGCGCTTGTCGATGTGCTTTAGGGTCTTGAACTCCTCCTCCAAAGATTTGTCCGCGAGCTGAAAATGCTCGACTCTCGGGATAAGATAAATCATAAAACGATTCTTCATATCATTATAGAGCACAGGATATGTAAGTCTCGCCACATGACCGCAGCTCGAGCAAGTCCAGCGGAACAGGTTCTCGTTCATCGCCTGCTCTCTGAGCTCTCTGTTATTCGTCACGTTAATGCTGGTGTATAAAAATGCCTCGGTGGTTTCGTTGCATTTCGGGCAGAC
>JAFNSO010000048.1 GCA_017384945.1 Ruminococcus sp.
GATGCCGAGGATACGGGCTGCTTCTTCAACTCTTCTCTTAATCTCCTCCTTAGGAGTTTTTCTGAGCTTGAGTCCGAACGCCATATTATCATAAACAGACATATGCGGATAAAGAGCGTAGTTCTGGAAAACCATCGCAATATCTCTGTCCTTAGGTGTAACATCGTTGCAGAGCTTGTCGCCGATGTAGAGCTCACCCTTTGAGATATCCTCGAGTCCCGCAATCATACGAAGAGTCGTTGACTTACCGCAGCCCGAAGGACCGACGAGAATGATAAACTCTTTATCATCAATCTCAAGGTTAAAGTCTGTTACGGCAACAACGTCGCCGTCATAGATTTTGTAAACATGTTTTAAACTTACATTTGCCATACACTATTCCTCCATGGATAATGATTAATTATTAACAAGTACATTTTATCACTATACGATAGATTTTACCATTTGTAAAGTAAACAAACTTTTATGTTTCTTTTTAGGTAAAATGAGTAGGGTGTCAAAACGAAGGGTTAATTTTTGTGCTATTTGCTGATAAAAATTACACTTTTTTCATATTTTGACAACTCACGGCACTCTCCTTCGTGCAATTTTTTATCCAGCTCAAGAGAGCCTATCGCCACTCTTTTGAGATATTTTACCGTAAAGCCCTGACTTCTGAACATTTTTTTGACCTGATGGAATTTGCCCTCGCATATATATACATTGACCCTTGCGCCGCCGAGAAGCTCGAGTCTCGCGGGCAGACAGGTTGTCCCGTCCTTGAATGTTATTCCCCTTTCAAAGCTTTCGACCGTACTCTCGTCGGGAGGTGAGTCGAGCTCGGCGTAGTATTTTTTGAAAACCTTCCTGCTCGGGGAAAGGATTTTGTGCGCGAAATCGCCGTCATCGGTCAGAATCAAAAGCCCTACGGTGTCCTTATCGAGCCTGCCCGCGGGGAAAAGTCCCGCGCGCCTGAATCGTTCGGGTACCAAATCAATTACCGTCCTGTCAAAATTGTCCTCGGTAGCCGAAACCACGCCCGCGGGCTTGTTCATCATCAGGTAGATGTGCTTTTTAAAATCGACAGCCTGTCCCCTGACCTTGATTATACTGTTTTCGGGGTCGACTTTTATGTCGGATCTTGCCGCTGTCTCGCCGTCAACGGTCACAAGCCCCTGACGGACGAGCCTCGAGGCTTCCTTTCGGGTGCAGATATTCTGCGAAACCAAGATTTTATCGAGTCTTTCCATTGTTCCACCGTTAGGAGAGCGGGCGGTAGTCCGAGCCGAACTCTCCTGTCGAAATGTGAGCGCCGATGACGTGACCCTTGTAAATCAGGAGAGTGATCCGCTCGTCCGCGCCCTTTTCCTTCAAAACCAGGCGGTTGACCTCGGCTCCCTTGAAGCGTGAAAGGTCAAAGCCCGATTTTTTCTGAAGCTCATTGTATTTTTCGTATACGCTGTCAAATTCGGAAGGTACCGAAACTTTATCCTTTAAAAGCGGTTTTTTCTCAGCGGACAGGTCAAACTGAGAGAGAAACCCGTCTATTGAGTCCGAGTCGCTGACCTCGGTAAAAAACCTCCCCGCCTCGTCGCTTGTGGCGTAGGGAGGGATTTTTTCCTTTCGTTCAATTCCGATTACGGCGCAGAGCACAACCAGCAGAAGCGCCAAAGCCGCCAGAGCCGCCGCTTTTCTGCTCTTTTTGCCGAGAGAGCATACAAACATATTATCACCCACATAAGTCTATGCGGACGGGATATGTATTAGAATATATCAAGAAGCTCCCACGGCGACGAAGCCCACGCCACGGGATTGTATTTTTTCATCAGCTCGTTGTCGCCGTAGCCGTAGGAGCACGCGACAAAGTCTACTCCGCAAAGAAACGCGCCCTTCGCGTCGTACCATGTGTCGCCTAACATAACGCTCTCTTCGAGCGTTCCGCCGAGGCACTCAGCCGCGTAAGGAATCAGATCCTTCTTGTCCTTGCGGGTGCTGTCGCGGTTGGAGCCGCAGATTTTGTCGAAATACCGCGCAAGCCCAAGCTCGTCTACTACGATTTTCGCGGTCTGCTCGAGCTTTGAGGTGCAGACGGCGAGCTTATAGCCCCTTTGACGAAGCTGTGTCAAAACCTCGGGGATTCCGTCGTACGGCTTGTTCATAAGCCTTCCCTTGTCGGAATAAAAATTTTTGTAAGCCTCGTAGCCGTCGTCGCAAAGCTCCTCGGGAAACCCGCAGAGATTCAAAAGAGTGTCCTTTAGCGGAGGGCCGATGTATTTTGTGTAATCGGAGAGGTCTACCCCCGAATAGCCGAATTTTTCGAGGGTTTTTCCGAGCGAATATTTTATCCCCTCGGCGCTTTCGGAAACGGTTCCGTCGAGGTCAAAGAGAATGTACTTATACTTCATCGAATTTCGAGTCCGCCTTTGCCTGGAATCTCTCGGACTTGACGCTCGCTCGGGTGTGGGTTCCCTTCGCGATCAAGCCGAGCCTGTCGTAAGCCTCGACGTCAAAGTGATAGAAGCGGTCGTCCTCGATTTTTGTCAGGGTCGAAACGAACCTGACCTCGGCTCCGAGTGGGGTCGGGCTTAAATGCTCGACGTTGACCATAGTTCCGACGGTCGTTATCCCCTCGGGCAGACCCTTCTGCGCGAGCTCGAGCGACGCTTCCTCCATAAACGCGATCACCATCGGCGTCGCGAAAACCTCGAGACAGCCGCTCTTCATCGACGAAGCGAGGTACTCGCTCTTTACAATTGCGTTGATTTCATATTTATCTCCGATTTTCAGCATAAGGATTTCCTTTCAAGTAAAAATATGGTATAATAATAACAGCAAAACGACAAGAATTCAAGTAAGGAGAGCTGTTTTGAGCAAAAAAAGAATCAATATCATCGACGAAGCGAGGGGCTTTTGCGTGATTCTGATGGTGATTTATCACCTTTTATACTCGCTTTCGGTGATTTTCGGAATAGAAGCGTTCTACGGCGCCTTTTCGACGGCTCGGGTTTTTCAGCCGATTATCCCGATTTTGTTTATCTTCATTTCGGGAGTGTCGTTCAACCTGAGCCAAAACAACATAAAACGCGGACTTATACTGCTTTTGATTTCGGCGCTTATAACCGTGACGCTGCTTATTTTTATGCCCGAGCAGGTTATATGGTTCGGAATACTTCATTTTCTCGCCGCGGCGAACATCATCTGCGGTCTGCTGAAAAAGCCTATCGGCAGAATCCCGTTCGCAGTCGGGACGATACTGTGCGTTTTCCTCTTTCTTTTCACCTACAACGCGCAGAGAGGCTTTTTCGGCTTTGAGGGAATATTCGCTTATAGCCTTCCGAGACAGCTTTACTCGACAAATTTTTTGGCGCCGTTGGGATTTTTTGCGAGGGACTTCCGCTCGGCTGACTACTACCCGTTCCTCCCGTGGGTTTTCCTGTTTCTGCTCGGGATAATCGTCGGCAGAAATGTCAGGGATCTGCCGGAGTCGCTGAAAAGACCTCACGTAAGACCCCTCGCCTTTCTCGGCAGGCACGCGCTTTTTATCTACCTTGTACATCAGCCGATAATCGTCGGTGCGGGATATCTGATTACAGCGTTATCGGGTCATATTACGCCTTGATAATGAGGGCTTTATGTGTTATAATGGATGGCGGTAATTACAATAAAAAGGAGTTTTCACATATGAAGCTG
Organism: Ruminococcus sp.; assembly: GCA_017384945.1. Taxonomy (GTDB): domain Bacteria; phylum Bacillota; class Clostridia; order Oscillospirales; family Acutalibacteraceae; genus Ruminococcoides. The sequence continues at coordinate 3,670 of JAFNSO010000048.1, forward strand.
GGTATAGTAGGACTTCCGAATGTCGGAAAAAGCACGCTTTTTAACGCTATCACAAACGCGGGAGCGCAGTCGGCTAACTATCCGTTCTGCACGATCGAGCCGAACGTCGGCGTGGTCGCGGTTCCCGACAAGAGACTCGACAAGCTCGCCGAGATGTACGACCCCGAAAAATACACCCCCGCTATGATTGAGTTCGTCGACATCGCGGGACTCGTCAAGGGCGCGTCAAAGGGCGAGGGTCTCGGCAACAAATTCCTCGCGAACATCAGGGAGTGCGACGCTATCGTTCACGTTGTGCGCTGCTTTGAGAACAGCGACATCGTTCACGTTGACGGAAGCATCGACCCCAAGCGTGACATCGAGACGATCAACCTCGAGCTGATCCTCTCCGACGTTGAGATGCTCGAAAGAAGAATCGACAAGACAAAGAAGCTCATCAAGGGCGACAAAAAGTATCAGACCGACCTCGAGCTTTTCGAGAGGGTGCTTGAAGCGCTCAACGCGGGCAAATCCGCGCGCTCGGTCGAGATGGACGAGGACGAAAAGAAGATTATGAGCGAGGTCGCTCTGCTTACGACCAAGCCGATCATCTACGCCGCAAATATGAGCGACGAGGATTTCTCAAACGGAATCGAGGGCAACAGGTTCCTCGAGGTCGTAAAGGAAGTAGCCGCCGAGGAGAACGCGGGCGTGCTCCCGATTTGCGCCGAGATCGAGGCGGAGATCGTCGATATGGACGAGGAGGAAAAGGAAGTTTTCCTCTCCGATTTGGGGCTTGAGGAGAGCGGACTTGACCGACTTATAAAGGAATGCTACTCGCTTTTGGGACTTATAAGCTACCTCACGGCGGGCAAGCCCGAGGTCAGGGCGTGGACAATCAAGAAGGGCACAAAGGCTCCGCAGGCAGCGGGAAAGATTCACACCGACTTTGAGCGCGGCTTTATCCGCGCCGAGGTTGTAAGCTTCGACGACCTTATGGAGTGCGGCTCGATTGCCGCCGCGAAGGAGAAGGGTCTCTACCGCAGCGAGGGCAAGGAGTACGTGATGAATGACGGCGACGTTGTGCTGTTCAGATTTAACGTATAAAACACAAAACCGATTTAGGAAATATGGGAAAATTATACAAAATTACCGCCGAATTTTTGTCGGCGGTTTTTTGTTTTTCGCTTGATAAGCTTTCGCCGATGGTGTATCATTATATTGTATAGCTATAAATACGTCAGGAGGGCGTTATAATGAAACGATTTACAAGCTTGCTGATATCATTTTTAATACTGATGTCGGCATTCACGGCTGTCCCCGCTTTTGCCGAGGACACGCACAGATTAACGGTAAGATCCGCTCAGCATCTTTTTGAGGATACGAGCGCGGATTTCACCGCGGGTTCCAACTTTAATCTGGTGATTAACCTGAAAACCGATTGTCCGCTTGACCAGGGAACAATACACGTAAAAAGCAACCCAAACAAGGTAAAGCTCAGCAAAAACTATACTTCTCCCTACAACTTCCCGCAGAGCGTTCCGAATGTTACGGACGAGGGTGAGTTTATTCTGACCTTCAGCTCTGTTTCCACTCTGATCGATACAACCTCGGGCGAAACCTTCATAACATTAAAAGGTAAGCTTCTCGATTCGCTCGATTCCGACACGGAGCTTGTCGTCGATTACGAAACACTCGTGGGCGGAAGATATCTCGCGGGCACCGAAACGGTTGACCCCGACTTCGCGATCAACTACGTTAACGAGCACACCGTCTACCACACAGGCTTCTGGAGCGACGTGACCTTCGCGGGCAAGGAGGTCTATTACCCCAACTCCCACGATATCACAGTCGACGTCTCCGCTACGGACGACCCCGCCAACCCCGCGAGCTGGTACGCGTGGACCTGGAACGACAACACCGACGGAAAGTGGGTCACTCCCGAAGGCTCCTCGAACGCGCTTTCGTTTGAGAAGGTCAAGAACAACATCAAGTTCGTGAGAATGCCCGCGGGCGAAAGTCCGAACTTTGACGAAGCGTGGAACACCTCGGGCGACCTCACCGTCGACGGCGACCACGCCAAAATCACATTCACCGAAACCTACACGGAGCTTTACGTTGAATGGTCAAACGGCGGTTCACCGACCGAAACCGAAACAGACGAGCCTACAACCATAACCGAGGCTCCTACAACGACTGAGGCGCCCACAACAACAGAGGCACCTACAACGACCGCGGCTCCCACGACAACTGCAACTCCCACAACGACTGCGGCTCCCACAACAACTGCGGCTCCCACAACGACAGCTCAGCCGACTACCGCCGCCCCGACCGAAACCCAGACATACACAGGCGACGGACAATATCATAAAATCACCGTTAAATCCTCGCAGAATCTCTTTGAGCCGATCAGCGTCAACGCAAAGATGAATCAGGATTTCGCGATTCCTCTTAAAATCAAAACCTCTCTGCCGATTTACGAGTGTCAGTTCGGGGCAAAATTCAACCCCGAGTTCATTTCTTTAAAGAAGTCGTACAAGCCCACCTCCTTCCAGTTCTCCGACCCCCAGGTAAACGTCACCAAAGAGGGTGAGTACAGGTTCGTATTCAGCTCGGCTTCACAGTTTGTTGACACAACAAAGGAAGGCACCTTCATCACTATCAGAGGCTCGGCTCTCCAAACGCTTCACAACGACCAGGAAATCGAGCTCGGCTTTGAGGTGCTTTCGGGCGCTCCCGTAATCGAGGAATACGACCCCGACTTTGACGAATACTCCTATACTCTCGACACTGCAAATTCCGTCAACTACATCTCAGGTTCAGTTGTGCACGGCACAGGCGTTGAGCTTCAGCCGAGCATTACAAACACCTCCTCTACACAGCCAATAACCGAGACCACTCCCCCGTCTCAAGTAAGTAGTGACACGACCGCGCCTCCGTTGGTAACAACCGAGCCCGTAGGAAGCGAAATACAGACTACGGCTCCGACTACTTCAACTGCTCCGATTACTACAGTCACTTACGCTCCGACAACGGTTACCAATCCGGTGGGAAGCGAAATACATACCCCGGCTCCGACTACTTCAACCGCTCCGATAACCACAGTCCCTGAGACCACTCAGGAGCCTACAACCGAGCCGAGCAGTCAGAAGAGCGTTACCTTCGTGAATCCGCAGGGCCTTTTCGGGCCGTACAAACGTTACTTTAACCCCGGAGACACCTTCTCAATCACAATCAATCTTAAAACTCCTAAGCTGCTCGAGTACAACACGATTTCACTCAGATACGACAGCTCTCAGCTGAGAGCCATCAAATATACTTCGCCATACTCCTTCCCCGGAGTTAATTTCAGCGAAATAGATAACGAGCGTGTTTTCGTCTGGACATCCGTTACGGCTCCCGTTGACACAACAGGCGGCGGCAAATACATCACCTTCAACGGCAAAATCAAGGACAGCTTTGACAAAGACCAGGATTTTATTATCGACTTCCAGACGCTCGGCGGCGCGGAATTCGACGTTAAATACGACGATGACGCCGAGGAATACGTTTACACGGAAAAAGCAGGCACACAGCAGGCGTACATCGCGAACAGCAACGTTATTCTCCCCTGGGAATGCGAGATGAGCGCTACAGTCAAGGGCGGAACAGAAGCGGGAGAGCCCGCTACACAGGCTCCCACGGCAACCGACGCTCCCGAGCCCACAACGATTGCTCCGCCGACCGCATCAACAGCGGCTCCCACGGCTCAGCCTACAACCTCAACAGCTCAGCCTACAACCTCAACGGCGGCTCCTACAACCACGGCTCAGCCGACGTCGATAACCGACCCGACCGAGACGACAACTGCTCCGCCGACTGTAACCACCCAGCCGATTACAACAACTCAGCCGCCGACAACTACACAGCCGACGACTACCACTCAGCCGCCGACAACCACACAGCCGACGACTACAACTCAGGCAACTACAGCCCCGACAATTAACAAGAATTCTCTCACCGTAATCAATCAGCAGGGTCTCTTCGGTCCTTTCAAGCGCTACTATGACCCCGGCGAGAAATTCACAATCACAATCGACCTTAAAACTCTCAACAACAAGCTCACTGAGCTCAACGCGATTTCACTCAGATACGACGACACCCAGCTTAGAATCACGGGTTACAAAACTCCCTACACCTTCCCGGGCGTTGATTTCAGCGAGGTAAGCAACGAGCGTGTTCTCGTATGGTCGAGCGTTTCCGCCCCGGTCGACACGACAAACGGCGGAAGATATATCACCTTTAACGGCAAAATCAAAGATGGCTTCAACTCCGACCAGGAGCTCATAATCGACTTCCAGACACTCGGAGTAGCGAATTTTAATGTAAAATATGACGAGGATGCCGAGGAGTATACTTACACCGAAATAGCGGGCACACCTCAGGATCTTATCGCGTGGAGCGAAATCGTTCCTCCGCAGGACTTTGAGATCAGCGCCGCGATGACAGGCGGAATCGAGGCGGGTGAGCAGCCGACCGCGACAGCACAGCCGACTACAACTACTCAGCCGACTACGACAACTCAGCCGACTACTACCACTCAGCCAACTACTACCACTCAGCCGACTACTACAACTCAGCCGACTACAACTACTCAGCCGACTACTACAACTCAGCCGACTACAACTACTCAGCCGACTACAACTACTCAACCGACCACCACAACTCAGCCGACAACTACTACGCAACCCGCAACTGTCACCGAGTCTGTCACGGCTACCGAAGCAAGCAAAAACAGCGTTACCGTTATCAACCAGCAGGGTCTCTTCGGTCCGTTCAAGCGCTACTTCAACCCCGGTGAGAAGTTCACAATCACAATCGACCTCAAGACGCTTAACAACAAGCTCACCGAGCTCAACGCGATTTCACTCAGATACGACGACACCCAGCTGAGAATCACGGGTTACAAAACGCCTTACTCCTTCCCGGGCGTTGATTTCAGCGAGGTAAAGAACGAGCGAATCCTCGTTTGGTCAAGCGTCACCGCGCCTGTCGACACGACAAACGGCGGCAGATACATCACCTTTAACGGTAAGGTAAAAGACGATTTCAACTCCGACCAGGAGCTCATAATCGACTTCCAGACCCTCGGAGTTGCGAATTTTAATGTAAAATATGACGAGGATGCCGAGGAGTATACTTACACCGAGATAGCGGGCACACCTCAGGATCTTATCGCGTGGAGTGAAATCATTCCTCCGCAGGACTTTGAGATGAGCGCCTCAATGACAGGCGGAACCGAGTCGGGCGAACAGCCGACAACGACTACTCAACCGACTACCACCACTCAGCCGACTACTACCACTCAGCCGACTACCACCACTCAGCCGACTACGACTACACAGCCGACTACGACCACTCAGCCGACTACGACTACACAGCCGACTACC
>JAFNSO010000049.1 GCA_017384945.1 Ruminococcus sp.
GGAAGGCCCGAAGAGGACGCCGGACAGCTGCAAAGCGGAGCAGGTCCCATGGAAAACAGCCTTGACGGACCGGTCACAGAGCACGACCTTACGTGGAGCCTGTGGTTCTTCCCGGTCATAAACACGACGGCGAGCCTTAAAGTCATCGACAGTTACGCGCAGGATCAGCTGCGCTACATCATCAGCGGAAAACACACCAAGAGCCGCTTCAACGTGCGGTATGAGGACCTTAAGGCCCTCGGGTACCGCAGCCTGGTGCACGAATACTACAGGTTTACTTCAGAGTGAGGCTGCCGGCGCGGAGGGTGGCGGGGTGGCCGCCCGGGAACTCTATTGTCTTACCGCCGATGTTTTTGAGGACAGCGGTATATAGAGCATTGAGGTGAACGGCGGAAATGCCCTCGGTAAGGCCGAGCTTATTGAACTCGTTTACGATGAGGCGCTTGAAGACTGCGGGCTTAAGGCCGCGCAGGACAGCGGCGTCGAGGGAGATGCTTTCGAGCAGGGTGCCTGAGGGCGCCTTGCTTTTTTGCTGGTCAGAAGCGTCTGCGGCGAAGGCCGGGGTGAGGATCTTTTCGGCCTCAAACAAAGCGGACCGCGAGAGTGCAGAAAGCGCATCTTCGTCCTCGGCTGCGTTAGCCGCAAGGCGGACAAGGGTCTGCCTGATGTTCGGGTTGTATTCTTTTTCGAGCATGGGAAGAAGCTCGAGGCGAATCTTGTTGCGAGTGTAGTCCGTTTCTGCGTTGGTGTGGTCTATTCTGGGCTGCAACTGATTTTCAGTGCAGAAGCTTTCTATGTCTTCCCGGCAGACGTCAAGAAGGGGCCTGATCATTGAAATATCAAGGGTCTTGATCTCTTCGAGGCGCTTTGCGAGTTCGGTGCTGCGCTTTTGGGCGGCAGCCGGGTCTTCCTTAGGATCTTTGCTGCTTTCCGGTATGTTCCTGCTAAAAGAAGCGATGAGGCGGTCGAGGGCATCGTCCATGGGACTCTGGTAGCGTATGCCGGCAAGGCCACGGGTGCCTGTGCCGCGCAGCATCCTCATGAGGACGGTCTCGGCCTGGTCGTCCGCGTTGTGGGCAACAGCGATCTTTACCGAATTCGGGCGCCTTTTGATCCCACCCGGTCCTTTGATGGAGTTCCTGAGAGGGAGGGCTGGGTGCCCTTCGGGGACATTTTCGGCGAGGATGCCGTAAGCAATAAAACCGAAGATCTCGCGGCGCACCTTGCGGCCTGCTTCCTCTTCGGTAAGGTGCAGTTTTTTGGCGTAGAGCGGTACGTTTGCCTGCAAAAGCATGATAATGCCGAGCCCGCCGTTTTTGTTTCTCAGCTCCTTGCATACCTGAAAGCCGTCAATACCGGGGAGCATAACGTCCAGGATCGCGACGTCAAAATCCCCGCCGTTCTCGTCATAGCGCTTTAAAGCGGCCTCGCCGCTGTCCGCCTCAACAACGTCATAGCCCGCCCGCTGCAGGTTGATGACGACAAAATCTCGGATTGCGGACTCATCCTCACAAACAAGTACCTTTTTCATAGTGTTTACCTCCGTTAATAACTTCTGAATATCGTGTCACACGCCCGCTTGATTGAGCGTGAAATTTTCCTTGACAGTCTGCCCGCTTATCTCTATCGGAGCGTCGGGCTCGATTTTGTAGGTATAGCTGTACTGGTTGAAGCTCTCGATCGTCGAGAAGCCCTCGCCGCTCGCCGTACCGACGTTGATCACCTTGAGCGTCAGGATCAGTCCGCCTCTCGTGTTTCCGTTGAGCGCGTAGATCCTGAGCGTTCTGTTGTCGCTCGAAAGAGTGGCTACCGTACTGCCCGAAAATGCCTCGGGCAGAATGAAGTTGTAGTCGAACGCGAAGTTGGTGACGCATTTTATGTCGTCGAGCAGCTTGTTGTTCTTTGTGTTAAGACTGCCCCAGCTTATGATGGGGGCGATGCTCTCGTCGGTCGAGTCGAGCTTTATGACGGGCTCCTTTATAACGGGAACCTCGATGTAGCCGTCGTCGTCAACGTCGCCGCTGTTTATGTTGTAGGTGCGGACGGTGGGATTTTCCAAGCTCTTTTTACGGTTGTTTGGGTAGCTTATCAGCGTCTTTTTGTCGGTCGAGTAGTAAAGAACCTGAGTGTTGTAGCTCGACTCGAGCAGTCCGTCCACCGCGACGCCCGTGGTCTTTCCGCCGATGAGCCCCGAGGTTACGTTCTCAAATTTGGTGACCTTTTCGTCCATCGGACACTGCGACAGCGTGTACAGGTGCTCCTTGTCGTAGTCGGTGAGCGTTGCCATCGCCTCGGTCTCGGACGATTTGAGCGTAAAGGACAAAACCTCGCTCGCTCCGTCCTCGTCGTAGTCGCCTGTGGTAAAGGCGTTGTAGCCGAGCTTAAAGTCTATTCTTCTTCCCTCGTGGGAGCTTTTGTCACAGTCAAAAATATTGAGCTCATTGAGCGAATTTGAAAAGGTCACAAAGCCCGTGAAAACCTCGAGAACTCCGTCGTAGTCGTAGTCCGAGAACTGCACACGGTCGATGTCGAGAAAATCCGTCTCCCAGTTGAGGCTTAATTTCCACCTTTTGCCGTCGTTGTACATTATGAGCATATGCGTCTTTGCCTTGTCGCCGCTTGTGCGGTAGAAGGCGATCGCCTCGTCGTTTTTGTCGCCGTCGAGATCCTCGGTTATGATCGCCGAGCGGTACTGACCCGAGGTCGGGTATTTGAGCATATAGTCCCCGCCCGCGGTGTCCTCGATCAGCTTCTGGATTTCTGCCTCGCGGCCCGTGGTTTTCGGCGGGCGAAGAAGCTCCGAGTCATTGAAGCTCAGCGAGCAGCCGCCGAGGATCGAGCTTGACCCGATCGCCGCCGCGAGGAGCAGAGGTTTAAATTTCATTTCTGTCTTTCCTTAGTTATTTCTTGATTTTGGTCGCGACGCAGTACTTGATTTTTATACCCTCGTCCGAGAACATTTTCTCGTGCTCCGTCATCGGAGTCGTCTCGGGGTCGATGTCGCTTTGGTGAAGGTCGTAGGTCACGGAGCTCAGCGAGAATTTTTCCTCCCTGAAATATTCGAGACTGTCCTCAAAAAGACCGTCGTCGTCGGTTTTAAAGTGGATTTGCAGCCCGTCGTCGAGCAGCTCGCGGTAGAGCTTTAGCTTTCTCGGGTGAGTGAGCCTGCGTTTTTTGTGTTTTTCACGCGGCCACGGGTTGCAGAAATTTATGTAAATTCTCTGAATATCGTCGTCCTTTGAGAGAATGTCTCCGAGCTGTTCGACGTTATACCTCACGAGGGCGATGTTTCCGACCTCCCTGTCGCCGAAGAGCGAGACGATGTTCCGCCTGCCGACGCCGAGCATATCGAGCTTGATGTCGACGGCGATGAAGTTGATGTCGGGGTGCGAAAGCGCCATCTGCGCGGCGAAGGAGCATTTTCCGCAGCCGACCTCGAGCATGATCGGGTTGTCGTTGTTAAAAAAGCTCTTCCATTTTCCCTTGAAGTCCCTCGGCTCGGGAATGTAAAAGCTGCACTGCGCGAGCTCGGGCTCAGCCCATTTTTTCTTTCTGATTCTCATAAAATTACCTTTTTATAATTTTGCATACATATTCATTAAACATTATATCAAATACTCTTCAAGATTGCAATTATTATTTTACAATTTGTTTCATTTTGTCCAATATATATGAAAAAGCTGTAATAAATTCTTTTATGGAAAAAAGAACTCCTGTCACTATGCACAACAAAGGCTCTTTTGATTTATGTATTTCGCTGAAAATAAAAAAATTTTCAAAAAAAGGTCTGAAAACCGTGAGTTTTATCGTCTGTAATTATAGAAGAAATTTCAAAATCTTTGAAACTTTTTCCCTGATTTTTGACACTGAAAAGGAGGATAATTATGAAAAAGCTTACATCGATATTTTTATCGGCGATCATTCTTTTTTGTATTTTCGCGTGCGGCGCGGCTTCGGCTTCGGCGAAGAAGAGCGGCGAATTTGAGTACGAGGTTTTAAAGGACGGCACCGCCGAAATAATCGCCTATCTCGGCAAAAGCGACGCGATCACGATCCCCGACAAAATCGGCAAATACACCGTCACGAGTATGGGCTGGTACTGGCTCGACGAAAAGAAGGTCAAGGTTCTCAACATCCCCGCGACGATTACAAAAATCGACCGCGAGGCTTTTCCCGCGTCGCAGGAGGTCAATATTGACGAAAACAATCCGAAATACAAATCAATTGACGGCGTTGTTTTCAGCAAAAACGGTACAAAGCTGATCCAGTTTCCGTATAAGAAGAACAAGAATTCCGTTTACACAGTCCCGGACGGCGTTCAGGTAATCGGCGACTCGGCGTTTCGGTGTGCGTATTTAAAGGGAGTTGAGCTTCCCGACAGCGTAAATAGGATTGAGCAATCAGCCTTTCAGGGCTGCGAGGAGCTCGAGTCGATCGTTATACCCGACAAGGTCACTACGCTTGAAATGTGGAGCTTTTCTAACTGCGCCTCCCTCAAAAGCGTTGTTTTGAGCAAAAACCTCAAAAAAATAGTTACATACTGCTTCGAGTGGTGTACGTCTCTGAAAAGCGTAAGCTTCCCCGAGGGCTTGGAGAGAATCGAAAACGAAGCCTTTTCTAACACTGCGATAAGCTCCCTTAAGCTTCCGAAAACGCTTAAATATCTGAGCGGCTTTGAGGGAATAAACATAAAAAGCGTCGAAATTCCCTCGTCCGTCGAAACGCTCGGAGACAATTGCTTTGCGTATTGCAATAAACTAAAATCCGTTAAGCTTCACAAGGGCTTAAAGAAAATCGGCGACTGCGTTTTCTTCTACTGCGGCGCGCTTAAAAGCCTTAAGATTCCCTCCACGGTAACCGAGCTCGAGGGCGACCCGTTTACCGAATCGGGTATAAAGGAACTGACCCTGCCGAAGAGCCTGAAAAAGCTCGATATCGGTAAATCCACCTTCGGCGTGTTCCCGAAAACGCTCAAAAAGCTCTCGATTTCAAAGAGCAACAAGTATTTCTCGACAAAAAACGGCTTGCTCTACAACAAAAAGAAAACAAAATTTCTCTATTATCCGAGCAAACACAAGCAAAAGACCTTCAAGCTCCCCGAGTCGGTCAAAAGCATCGGCGGAAACGCGTTCAGCGGAGCGGACATAAAAAAGGTCGTTGTCGGCAAAAAGCTCAAAAAGGTCGACAAAAACGCGTTTAACAACGCATATATCAAAACACTTGAATTTATGAAGGGCGTTAAAAAAATCGGCAAAGGATCGTTTTACTTTTCGCAGGTGTATAGGGTAAAGCTTCCGAATACCGTGACCCGGATCGAGGACGAGGCGTTTTACGCGAGCAGCCTCTGCAAAATCAACATTCCGAAAAGCGTGAAGTATATCGGCAAGGAAGCGTTTTTCGGAGCGGAACTGGGCAAAATCACAATCCCGCCGACGGTAAAGAAAATCGGCAGGGACGCGATCGGTATCCTCTACGGCGAGTGCGGCTCAAACGGAGGAGTCAACAAAAACACCGTCATAAGGTGCAAAAAAGACTCCGCGGCTCACAAGTACGCGAGGAAGTATAAGGTTAAATTTGAGCTGATGTAATTATTATTGACACATAACGAAATAACGGGCTGCCGCAAATGCGACAGCCCGTTATTTTACAGATATTCAACCCCGTCCGTGCACGTCTCGCTTGTCAGAAATTCAACGTCCGCGAATTTTTCGCTCAGCCTTTCGCGCAGCGGAGCGATAACGACGTTCTCGGTCTTGAAGTGACCCGCGTCCACGACCGCTACTCCAAGCCTGTTCGCGTCGAGGATTTCGTGGTGCTTGATTTCTCCCGTCAGAAGCACGTCCGCGCCGTTTGCCGCCGCGAGCGGAGCGAGGTCGCCGCCGCTGCCCGAGCAAATCGCGATTTTTTTGACGATTTTGTCACCGAGAGTGTATCTGACTCCCCTGCAAGCGAGCGCGGTCTTTACCCGCCCGGCGAAAAGCGCGTTAGTCGTTTCCTCCCCGAGCTCGCCGATGTAAAGGCATTCGCCCTCGATGAAGGACGCGTTTTTCACGCCGACAGCCTCGGCGAGAGCGGTGTTCACCCCGAAAACAGGGCTCAAATCAAGGTTTGTGTGCATACACAGCGCGGCGATGTCGTTTTTGATAAGCTTGTACACGATGTCCGTTTCGCCGACGCTTCTGAGAGGGGAGAAGATGATCGGGTGGTGGCTGATAATAAGCCCGCAGCCCTTCTCAGCCGCCTCGCGGACGACGCTGTCCGTTATGTCCAGAGCGCACAGCGCGCGCGTAATTTCCCTGTCCGCGCTTCCGATCAAAAGCCCGACGTTGTCGAAGTCCATCGCGCTCTCAATCGGCGCGAAGCCGTCTATGTAATCTATAATTTCCTGAATTTTCATAGCATATTCTCCAGCTCCTCAATCAGCGGCAAAAGGCTTTTGTCGCCCCTGCTTTTGTTTTTGAGGTTTTTTATGTGGTTTTTCAGAAAGCCCCTGCACGCTTCGTCGCTCAAATCGAGCCTTCCCGCGTACAAAAAGCTTTCTTCGTACTCCCTTTTTTCGCCGTCAAAGCGCGCTTTTATCACCGTGTAGTACTTTCCTCTGCAAAAAACGCAGCTTTGCATTTTTAGCTCAAAGCCGTTTTCACACAGGTATTTTACGAGCTCCTCGGACTTGGTCATCGGCTGCAAAACGAGGTCGAGCTTTTTTGAAAGCGGACTGCCCTCGAGAATAAGGCTTATGACCTCGCCGCCCATTCCTGCGATAACCGCGCAGTCGAGCCGATCGTCCTCTCCGACGGTTTCAAGCCCCGCGCCGAGTCTGAACTCAATGTCCTTTGCGCCGTATTTTTCGGCGGTCGCCCGTCCGCTTTCGAGCGGCTTTTCGTTGATGTCGGACGCGATCGCGAATGGGATTTTTCCGTTTTTCAAAAGCCACACGGGCAGATACGCGTGGTCGGACCCAACGTCAACAAGCCTTGAGCCGTCGGGCACAAGGCTTGCGCATTTCAAAAGTCTTTCGTCGAGAGAAAAGAGCTTGTCCATTAACCCGCGACAACTTTGTTGAGCTCGGCGATAAGCGCGTCAGCGTCAACGCCGTGAACCATGCACGCGTCCGCTACGCTCTCTCCGCGTGAAGCGGGGCAGCCGAGGCAGTGCATTCCGATTGACATAAACACAGGCGCGGTCTGCGGAAAAGCGTCGAGAACGTCGCCGATGATTGATTCCTTTGTGATTGTCATAATCTGTTCCTCCTGTTCTGTTTGTATCATTCTATCATAACCGAAGCGGCTTTTCAATATACAAAAGCGCGGAATGATTCATTTTAAGGTGACTATCGTGACTCCGCTTTCGCCCTCGCCGAAGTTGCCGAGACGGAAGCTCTTCACGTATTTTGAGCTTCTGAGGTGCTTTTGGATTTCGGCTCTAAGCACGCCCGTGCCCTTGCCGTGGATTATCGTCAGAGTCTCGATGTTGCTCAATATCGCGGAGTCGATCGCCGAGTCGACCGCCATGATAGCCTCGATCGCCGTCTGTCCGCGCACATCGATTTCGGTCTGCGGTCTGATGTTGACGTTTGAGGGCATAGCCCTGCGGCGGCTCGCGTAGGTCGACTGGACCTTCTTTTGCTCGGATTTTTTGAGTCTGAGGTTTTTCAGCGCGACCCTGGTTTTGATGATTCCCGCCTGAACGAGCACCATATTATCCTTGTCGGGCAGCGCCAGCACAACGGCGTCCTTGTCGATGTCGTAAATAAGCACGTTGTCGCCGACCCTTAGAGGACGCGGGAGCTTGTATTCGCCCTGCTCCTTCTTTTCCTCAACGGGGTTGGAGCTGTCCTCAAGCTCTCCGAGCGAGCGCCTGAGCTTCGCCCTCGACTCCGCGCTGTCGTTTTTGGACTTTCGAGCCTTGTCGAGCTCGTCAATCAGCGCGTAAGCCTGAGCCTTTGTGCGCGAAACTATCCTCTCAGCCTCGGCTCTCGCGCGGTCGATTTCGTCCTGAGCCTGTTTTTTCGCTTTTTCAAGCTCGTTTTGAGCCTTCTGCTTTTCGGTGTTCGCCTTTTGGGTCAGACGCTCGGCATTTTCGATCTGGCGCTCAAGGCTCTGCCTGCGGCTCTCGAGCGTCTGCACAACGTCCTCGAACTGCCTGCTGTCGGAGCTGACGAGCTCCTTTGCGCGGTTGACGACGTTCATATCCATTCCGAGTCTTTGGCTTATCGCGAAGGCGTTGCTCTTTCCGGGAACGCCTATCAGCAGCCTGTAGGTCGGTCTTAAGGTCTTGATGTCGAACTCGCAGCTTCCGTTTTCGATCCCGCCTGTCCTCAGCGCGAACTCCTTTAGCTCCGCGTAGTGGGTGGTGGAGGCGATCTTCGCGCCCTTTTCCCTGAGCTTTTCGAGAATGGCTATCGCGAGCGCCGCGCCCTCGACGGGGTCTGTGCCCGCTCCGAGCTCGTCAATCAGCGCGAGGGATGAGGAGTTTGCCTTTTTGAGAATCGAAATGATGTTTGTCATATGAGCCGAGAAGGTCGAAAGACTCTGCTCGATGCTCTGCTCGTCGCCGATGTCCACGAGCACGCGTCTGAAAACGGAGAGCTCGCTGTTGTCGGCGGCGGGGATCATCATTCCGCACATCGCCATAAGCGTCAGAAGTCCGAGCGTTTTGAGCGTAACGGTTTTGCCGCCCGTGTTGGGACCCGTTATAACGAGGGTGTCGAACTCCTTGCCGAGACTTACGTCGATCGGCACCACCCTGTCTTTGTCAATCAGCGGGTGACGAGCCTGCCTGAGATTGATTTCGCCCTTGTCGTTGAGCAGGGGAAGAGTAGCCTTCATACTGTAAGCGAGGTCCGCCTTCGCGAAAATGAGGTCGAGCTCGCAGAGGCATTTGTAGCTGTCTATGATCGTGTCCGCGTATGAGCCCGCGAGAGCCGACAGCTCGTAGAGGATCCTCTCGATTTCGCTCTCTTCCTTTGAGACGAGGATTTTAATGTCGTTGTTCGCCTGCACAACGTCCATCGGCTCTATAAAAACGGTCTGACCGCTCGACGAAGTGTCGTGAACGAGACCGGGGACGTTTCCTCTGCACTCCGCCTTGACGGGGACGACGTAACGCCCGTCGCGCTGGGTGACGATCGAGTCGCGCAGGTATTTTTGATAAGTGCTGCTTCGCACGATTTTGTCGAGAACCTCACGCGCCTTTGAGGAGGCGGTGCGGATTTTTCTTCTTATGTCCGAAAGAGCGGGGGAGGCGGTGTCCGCTATTTCCTCCTCGCTGAGTATCGCGTTATGTATTTTGTCCTCGAGGAACTTGTTCGCGGTCAACCCCTGAAAGAGGAAGTCGAGCGAGGTCTGAGCGCTCTCGCACCTTGAACGCCATTGCTTCACTCCGCGGATTATCCTGAGTGTCTCCGCTATCCGCAGAAGCTCCCTCGGCGTAAGCACGCCGCCCGCGTCGCCGCGTCTGAGCTCGTTTGCGACGCTTTTAAGGCGCGAAAAGGAGGGCGCGCCGAATTTGCCCGTGAGGACGAACGCGTCGTCGGTCATTTGCAGGTTCTTTTTTGCTCTTTCAAGGTTGAACTCGGGCTCGAGCGTGAGCGCGAGCTCCCTGCTCTCCTCTCCCGAGGTTTTCTCCGCGAGCTTAGAAAGTATTTTGTCAAGCTCGAGGGCTTTGTAATGTCTGTCCATAGTTATCCTTTTAGCGTTTTATAAAAATCGAGTGTCTTAAAGCCTCTTTCGAGTATCATTTTGATGTATTCCTCCGCGCAGAAGTTGAGGGTTTTCAGGTCGTCCTCGGGAAGCGCGAAGGAAAAAAGCCTGTCCGCGTCCGCGTAGCAGCAGTGTCTGAGCGCCTTTAGTACGGTCGTGTTAAGGCAGATCCGGTGCTCCGTCAGTCCGCGCGCCTCGTAGCAGTCGCTGCATACGAGCTGACCGTTTTTCGGTAGAAAACGGGTGGAGGGCTTTTCGTACTCGCCGCATTCCCTGCACATTATGAGGTCGGGCATATAACCCGAAAGGCACATCAGCCTGAGCTCCACGCAGGGCTTGACGAGATCGGGCGTCCGCTTGTTTTCCGAAAGCAGGTACAAAGCGTTGAGAATGAGAC